>NZ_BAAGTH010000005.1:0-276924 GCF_054782015.1 Salinifilum aidingensis
CGGCCGCCCACTCTTGACCCCTACCGGCAGCAACGGCTCCAGCTTCGCCCACTGCTGATCGGTCAGATCTCCACGTCCCACACCAAGATCATCTCACCCAGAGATCCACTTCTGAAACACGCCCTAGTAGTGCGCGTTGCGCGGGCGGGGCTGGCACGCGGGGCAGCTGTAGGCCGAGCGGTTCATGAACACGTCGCGGCGCACCGCCGCACCGCAGCGCGGGCACGGCAGGCCCGTCCTGCCGTACACCGACAGGGAACGCTCGAAGTAGCCCGATTCGCCGTTGACGTCGACGTACAGCTCGTCGAACGAGGTGCCGCCCGCCTCCAGCGCTTCGCGCATCACCGCGGTGACCGCGTCGAACAACCGGTGCACCGCGGGGCGGTTCATCGTCGCAGTGGGACGGGCCCAGTGCAGCTGCGCCCGCCACAGCGCCTCGTCGGCGTAGATGTTGCCGATGCCGGAGACGAGACCCTGGTCCAGCAGCGCGCGCTTCACCCCGGTCCTGCGCGCGCGGAGCCGCTCGGTGAGCGCGGCCAGGTCGAAGGCCTCCTCGAGCGGGTCGACGGCGATGTGCTCGATCGGCTTCGGCACGGCGAGCCCGGCGGCGGGCACGAGCTCGGCCAGGTGCAGGCCGCCGAACGTGCGCTGGTCCACGAACCGCAGCTCGGGACCGCCGTCGGCGAAGCGGAACCGCACCCGCAGGTGCCGCTCGTCGGCAGCACCGGAGGGCTGCACGAGCAACTGTCCGCTCATGCCCAGGTGCACGACCACGGAGTCGCCGAAACCGGCGTCGGCGGCGGTGGGCTGCTCCTCCGCGCCGAGCTCGCACCACAGGTACTTGCCGCGGCGCCGCACGCCGCGCACGCGGCGTCCGACCGTGCGGGCGGCGAAATCGTCCGCACCGGGGACGTGGCGCCGCACCGCGCGCGGGTGCAGCACCTCGACCGCGGCGATGGTGCGTCCCGCGACGTGCTCGTCCACCCCGCTGCGGACGACTTCGACTTCCGGCAGTTCAGGCACGACACGTCCTCGGCGGTCGGGGGCTACTCCGAAGCGCCCGCTCCGGCCGCGTCCTCGGCCCCCGCGGCGACCTGGCTCTCGGAGAGCGCGCGCCACGCGGTCTCAGCGGCCTTCTGCTCGGCCTCCTTCTTGGTGCGGCCGTCACCGCGGCCGAGCACGTCACCACCGACGGACACCGAGGCGTGGAACTCCTTGCGGTGGTCCGGCCCCTGCTCGTCGACGTGGTACTCGGGCACGCCGAGCGAGGAGGCGGCGGTGAGCTCCTGCAGACTGGTCTTCCAGTCGAGCCCCGCCCCGCGCTGCGGGGCCTCGTTCAGCAGCGGGTCGAACAGGCGGTGGATGACCTCGCGGGAGGTGTCGATACCGCTCTGCAGGTACACGGCCCCGAGCACGGCTTCGAGCCCGTCCGCGAGGATGCTCGCCTTGTCCCGGCCGCCGGTGAGCTCCTCACCGCGCCCCAGCAGCAGGTAACTGCCCAGGCCGCCGTCACCGAGCTGGCGGGCCACACCGGCCAGCGCGTGCTGGTTGACCACGCTCGCGCGCAGTTTCGCCAGCTGCCCCTCCGGAAGATCCGGGTGGTCGTTGTACAGCCGGTCGGTGATCACCAGTCCCAGCACCGCGTCACCCAAGAACTCCAGCCGCTCGTTCGGCGGCAGTCCCCCGTTCTCGTACGCGTAGGACCGGTGCGTCAGCGCGAGGGTGAGCAGCTCGGCATCGATCTCGATGCCGAGCGCCCGCAACAGTGCACTTCGGTCGGCCTTGCGGCCCCGAGATTGCTTTCCCCCCACAGCTCAACCGCCGATCAGGCAGGCTGCCCGACCTGGCGACCCTTGTACTGGCCGCAAGCCGGGCAGACCGTGTGCGGCAGCTTCGGCTGACGGCACGAACGATTCGGGCACTCCGAAACCGTGGGAGCCGACGCCTTCCACTGCGAACGACGGTGGCGAGTGTTGGAGCGGGACTTCTTGAACTTCGGGACGGCCACGACTAGCTCTCCTTCTCGGTCCCGCCGAACCGCTCACGCAACGCGGCCCAGCGCGGATCAATGGTCTCATGCGTGTGGTCAGCGGCGAGGTCCACCCACTTCGCCCCGCAGCCGGCGCACAACCCCGGGCAGTCCGGGGAGCACACCGGGGCCGAGGGCATCGCGGGCAGCATCGCGTCGCGAACCACCGACTGCAGGTCGATCTGATCGTCCGCGATCCGTTCGACCTCGTCCTCCTCGGTGCTGGCGTCCGTCGCGCTGTCCGGGTACGCGAACAGCTCCCGCACCTCGACCTCGACCTCCTCCGCGACCGGGTCCAGGCAGCGGGCGCACTCGCCCGCCAGATCCGCCGCGGCGGTGCCGGACACCAGCACGCCTTCCACCACGGACTCCGCCAGCACGTCGAGCCGCACCGCAGCACCGGTCGGAACCGAGATCAGGTCCAGGCCGAACCCCTCCGGAGCGGGGACCTGCCGGGAGTACGCGCGGCTGCTCCCCGGCTGGTGCGCCAGTTCCCGGACATCGAGGATCCAGGAGTCCCCGGGGACGTGCGCGTCGGCTTGCTCAGGCATCACAGATCCGGTCGTGCTTTCGGTACGCGGTCGATGAGTGGGCCGGCGGTCGGGTGCGACGATCCCGAGTGACGGCGTCACCCGAGGCCAGCCCGTCCAGGCTACGCGAACAGCGCGCGCACCTGACACAGGGCCCGCGCCGCCGCGCGAGCACCGCAACGGCGGACCCGCCGGTGCGCCGCTCAGTTCGCCGGCGCGTGGTCGGAGGAGGACTCCTGCCAGTCCTCGTAGTCGAACGGCTGGTTCAACGGGGTGCGCAACTGCTGCCTGCCCCGGCCCACGGTCCGCAGGGTGCGCGAGAGGAGGTCCTCCAGCTCGCCCAGGCGCGAATCGACGTAGGCGTCGCAGTCGCTGCGCAGCCGCTCGGCGTCGCTGTTGGCCTGGTCCACGATGCGCTTGGCCTCGGCGTGGGCCTCCTGGGCCACCTCGGTGTCGGTGACCAGGCGGGACTGCTCCGACTTCCCCTCGTGCACGGACTGCTCGTACGCCGCCCGCCCGGCCTGCACCATCCGGTCGGCCTCCGCCTGCGCACGGCTGATGTAGTCCTCGTACTCCCGCCGCCCGGACGTCGCGGCCTGCTCGGCCTCGGCGCGGGCCTCGGCCTTCACCTGGTCGGCCTGCTCGCGCGCGTCGGCCAGGAGCTGCTCGGCCTCGGCGCGGGCCTCGGAGACGGTGCGCTCGGCCTGCTGGCGCGCCTCGGTGAGCCGCTGCTCGGCCTGCGACTCGGCCTTGGACACGACGTCGTCGCGCTGCTCGAGCACGTCCTGGGCGTCGTCGACCTCGCGCGGGATGGCGTCCCGCACGTCGTCGAGCAGTTCCAGCACGTCCCCGCGCGGCACCACGCAACCGGACGTCATCGGCACGCTGCGCGCTTCTTCGACGATCGTGACCAGCTCGTCGAGAGCCTCGAACACCCGGTACACCTTGATCCCCCTGCCGTCGTCGCCGCCTCGGGACAAGCATGTCAGAGCACCCGCGACCGGCGATCACGGGTAGTGCCCCCGCCAGTCTGCCCCTGATCGGCCGCCGCGTCCCGCAATTTCGGCGATCCGCGTGTCCACGGCCGCAGCACGTCCCGGGGCGGCTCGGCGGAGCGGTCGGTCAGGCGTTGACGTCGGTCAGCCGGAAGCTCTCGTAGTGGTCGGCGGTGTAGAAGTACTCCTCGCCCCGCCCGACGACGAACCGGCGGGCACCGCGGTCGTCCTCACCGGGGGTCTCCACCGTGTACTCCTTGTAGTAGCCCTCGGCGCAGTCCGGCAGGATGCCCTCGCGGTTCTCGAAGGTCTGTCCGTCCTGCGGGTACGGGAACGGGCCGCCCTGCTGGATCAGCTCCACCGTGTCGGCGGCTTCCGGCGGGAGCTGGGAGAGGTCGACGCGTTCGAACTCGCTCGTGTCACCGCACGGCGCGGCCGCCACCTGCGCGGGCGGAGCCGCGGCTGCGGGGGTTCCGGCCGCGGGAGCTTCGGCCGCGGCCGCCCCGGCGGGTGCCAGGACGAGCACCGCGGCGAAGAGCGCGGCGACGAGGGGGCGCGTGCTGGTGCTGTTCCGTGTGATCCACCGCATGGTCGCTGACCGTAGCCGCGCTCGATGACCTCGAAGGGGCGTTGACGTGAACACGTCGGACTCTCACCCGCTCGGGCGATAACGCGGGAGGTCCGGATCGCCGCCCGGGAAGGGGCCCTCCTGCGCACGGGAAGCGGTCCCCCCGGGCCTCCCGGCACCGGGGGAACGCCGGCGAGGGTCCTGCCCGCTCCCGCGGTCCGACGAGGTTCCAGCAGGCCCCGGCACCGCAGAGCCCCGGGACCGCAGAGCTCCGGTACCGCAGGACTCCGAGCCTCAGGAGGTCTCGGCCAGGCGCTCGCGCAGCCGCTGCTCGATCTTCGGCGGCAGCAGCCCGGTCACGTTCCCGCCGTAGGTGGCGACCTCCTTGACCAGGGAGGAGGCCAGGAAGCTGTACTCCGGGTTGGTGGACATGAACAGCGTTTCCACACCGGACAGGCGCTGGTTCATCTGCGCCATCTGCAGCTCGTAGTCGAAGTCGCTGACCGCGCGCAGCCCCTTGACGATCGCACCGATGCCGTTGTCCCGGCAGTAGTCGACGAGCAGCCCGTGCCAGGAGTCGATGCGCACGTTCGGCCAGCTCGCCGTGACGTCGGCGAGCATCCCCATCCGCTCGTCCACGGTGAACAGGCTCTTCTTGTTCTTGTTCACCAGCACCGCGATGACGACTTCGTCGAAGAGCTTCGCGGCTCGTTCGATGATGTCCAGATGGCCGTTCGTCACCGGGTCGTACGACCCCGGACACACCGCGCGCCTCATGAGGCGGAACCGTAACAGCGCATAGCACCCTCCCCCACGCGCGCGTGGTGTGGCTCACCACGCGCTCACTCAGCTGTTCCCGCTCGCCGCGGAGGCCTCGGCGTCCGCCACTCCCCCGGCGCTGCCCGGGGCTTCGGTGTCCGCCGGGGCTTCGGTGTCCGCCGGTTCGTGGAGGGCCCAGTACACCACCGTTTCGCCGTAGCGGCGCACGCGCGTCTGCCGCAGCGGCTCCGGCCACTCCCAGGCGTCGCCCCGGGTGGACTGCTCCATCACGACGAGGCCGCCCGCAGCCACCCAACCGCCGGTGACCAGCGCTTCGAGCACCTGGCGCAGGTGCGCTCCGGTCAGCGCGTACGGCGGGTCGGCCAGCACCGCGTCGTAGGGCGCGTCCGCGTGCGCCGCCAGCGCGGATTCGGCCTTGGCCACGGTGACGGCGGCCGAGCGCTGCTGGCCGAGCGAGCGGATGTTGCCACGCAGCGTCTCCGCGGCGCGGCGGTCCGATTCGATGAACAGGGCGTGCTCGGCACCACGGGAGAGGGCTTCCAGACCCATGGCACCGGACCCGCCGTAGAGGTCGAGCACGCGCGCGCCGTCGAGGTCGAGCATCGCTTCCAGCGCGTTGAACACCGCCTCGCGGACCCGCTCGGACGTGGGGCGGGTCCCCCGTTGCGGCACGTGCAGACGCCGGCCCCCGAGGCTGCCGGCCACAATGCGGGTCACGAGCACCATCCTCCGTTGCGCTACCGGCGCGCCGCCGATCCCCTCCGCGCCGCCCCGACGAGCCCGCGGAGCCCTGGAACCCTGCGGAACCGCGCCGGGACCGCTCCGCGGACGCCCCGGGCTGTCGGACATTCCCCGGGAGATGCCCGAACCCCCGGGCGCAGGCCTCCTCGTTCCACCGGGCACGGCCTCACCTCCAGGATAGGTCCTGCGGGGCAGCAGGTCGCTGCCCGGGACGGCAGCGAGGCCAGCACCGGACCTCGGCTCCGGCACGAGAGGCCCGATGAATTTAGTTTTCCCAAGGAATCAGTTGACTGCCCTGGAAGCGGGAGATCGGCACACGCTCCGCACTCCGGAGGGACGAGCATGACGGCGGCGGCGGACCCCGCTCCCGAACAGGATCTTTCCGGCATTCTCGGCGCGCGCTTCCCCTGCACCTGCGCCAACGGCTGGCAGTACGAGATGTACGCCAAGAACGCCACCGCGATCGACTACCGCGTCCGCGCTCACGCGGACGAGCGAACCGGCCGCGGAGACCGGACGAGGGGACCGGCCGAGGGGGCCGGAGCACCCCGCGGGGCTCCGGCCGGACCGCAGCTCGGGCCGGGCGGGTGCCGCGGCACGGCACCGGGAGCCGGGGTCACCCGAGCTCGACGATGAGGTCGCCTCCCTCCACCTGCTGCACGGCGGCGATCGCCAAGCGCTTGACCTGCCCGGCCTGCGGCGCGGTGATGGCGGCCTCCATCTTCATCGCCTCGATCGTGGCCACGGTCTGACCCGCGTCGACGCTCTCGCCCTCGGCCGCGGCGAGGGTCACGACCCCGGAGAACGGTGCGGCCACGTGCCCCTGGTCGGTGCGGTCGGCCTTCTCCGCGGCGGGCAGTTCGGAGGACACCGAGCGGTCCCGCACCTGGATCGGCCGCATCTGCCCGTTGAGCGTGGCCATGACGGTCCGCATGCCCCGCTGGTCGGGTTCGCTGATCGCCTCCAGGGCGATGATCAGCCGCACGCCCGGCTCGAGGTCGACGGAGTACTCCTCCCCCGGCCGGAGCCCGTAGAAGAAGTCCTTGCTGCGCAGCAGCGACGTGTCGCCGTAGGCGGCGCGGTGCTCCTCCAACGTGGCGGTGGGCTTGGGGAACAGCAGCCGGTTCAGCGTGGCGCGCGGGTTCTCCCGCAGCCCCTGCTCGTCCTCCTCGGACAGCTCGGTGACGCCCCGGGTGGCGGTGCGCCCCTCCAGCGCGCGCGTGCGGAAGGGCTCCGGCCACCCGGCGGGCGGGTCACCGAGCTCGCCCTGCAGGAAACCGATCACCGAGTCGGGGATGTCGAACCGGCGGGGATCGGCCTCGAAGTCCTCGGGGGAGACCCCCGCTCCGACGAGGTGCAGCGCGAGGTCGCCGACGACCTTGGACGAGGGGGTGACCTTGACCAGGTGCCCGAGCATGCGGTCGGCCGCGGCGTACATCGCTTCGACGTCCTCGAACCGGTCGGCGAGCCCGAGGGCGCGCGCCTGGGTGCGCAGGTTGGACAGTTGCCCGCCGGGGATCTCGTGCTCGTACACGCGCCCGGTCGGCGAGGCCAGGCCGGCCTCGAAGGGCTGGTAGATGCGGCGGGCCGCTTCCCAGTAGGGCTCCAGGTCGCACACCGACCGCAGGTCGATCCCGGTCGCCCGGTCGGTGTGGTCGGTGGCAGCGACGATCGAGGACAGCGCCGGCTGGGAGGTGGTGCCCGCCAGGGAGGCGCTGGCGCCGTCGACGGCGTCCACCCCCGCCTGGATGGCGGAGAGGTAGGTGGCCAGCTGGCCGCCGGGGGTGTCGTGCGTGTGCAGGTGCACCGGCAGGTCGAACTCAGCGCGCAGCGCCGACACGAGAGTGGCCGCCGCGGGCGCGCGCAGCAGACCGGCCATGTCCTTGATCGCGATGACGTGGGCGCCCGCTTCGACGATGCGCTCGGCCAGCCGCAGGTAGTAGTCCAGCGTGTACAGGTCCTCGTTCGGATCGGACAGGTCGCCGGTGTAGCACAGCGCCACTTCGGCGACCGAGGACCCGGTGTTGCGCACGGCCTCGATCGCGGGGCGCATCTGCTCGACGTCGTTGAGCGCGTCGAAGATGCGGAAGATGTCGATGCCGGTTTCCGTGGCCTCGCGGACGAACTCCTCGGTGACCTTGGTGGGGTACGGCGTGTAGCCGACCGTGTTCCGCCCGCGCAGCAGCATCTGCAGGCAGATGTTCGGCATCGCCGCGCGCAGCTTCTCCAGGCGCTCCCACGGGTCTTCGGCGAGGAACCGCAGCGCCACGTCGTAGGTGGCGCCGCCCCAGCACTCCACGGACAGCAGCTCCGGGGTCGCGCGGGCGACGTGCGGGGCCGCTTCGAGCAGGTCCCTGGTGCGCAGCCGGGTCGCCAGCAGCGACTGGTGCGCGTCGCGGAAGGTGGTGTCGGTGACGCCGACGGCGGAGCGCTGCCGCAACCAGCCGGCGAACCCCTCGGGGCCGAGTTCGTCGAGCCGCTGCTTCGACCCGGCCTGCGGTGCGGCACCGCCGTGCAGCTTGGGCAGTTTCGCCACCGGTTCGACGGCGGTCGGCCGCGGGCCGTTGGGCTGGTTGACGGTGACGTCGGCGAGGTAGGTCAGCATCCGAGTGCCGCGGTCGGCGGAGTGCCGCGCGGTGAGCAGTTGCGGCCGCTCGTCGATGAAGGACGTGGTGACGCGCCCCGCCGCGAAGTCCGGGTCGTCGAGCACCGCCTGCAGGAACGGGATGTTGGTGGCCACACCGCGGATGCGGAACTCGGCGACGGCCCGGCGCGCGCGTGCGACGGCCGTGGAGAAGTCGCGGCCGCGGCAGGACAGCTTCACCAGCATCGAGTCGAAGTGCGCGTTGATGCTGTTGCCCGCCATCGCGGTGCCGCCGTCGAGCCGGATGCCCGCGCCGCCCGGCGAGCGGTAGGCGCTGATCATGCCGGTGTCCGGGCGGAACCCGTTGGCCGGGTCTTCGGTGGTGATGCGGCACTGCAGCGCGTTGCCGCGCAGCCGGATCTGGTCCTGCTGCATGGACAGCTCCGGCAGGCTCGCACCGGCGGCGATGCGCATCTGCGACTGCACCAGGTCGGCGTCGGTCACCTCTTCGGTGACGGTGTGCTCGACCTGGATGCGCGGGTTCATCTCGATGAACACGTGCCGGCCGTGCTCGTCGACGAGGAACTCGACGGTGCCGGCGTTGCGGTAGCCGATCTGGCGGGCGAACCGCACCGCGTCGCCGCAGATCCGCTCGCGCAGCTCGGGATCGAGGTTCGGTGCGGGGGCGAGCTCGATGACCTTCTGGTGCCGCCGCTGCAACGAGCAGTCCCGCTCGTACAGGTGCACGACGTTTCCGTGCGTGTCAGCGAGGATCTGCACCTCGATGTGCCGCGGGTTGACCACGGCCTGCTCGAGGAACACGGTCGGGTCGCCGAAGGCGGACTCGGCTTCGCGCATCGCCGTGTCGAGCGCTTCGCCGAGCGCGGCGGGGTCGTCGACGCGCCGCATGCCGCGCCCGCCGCCGCCGGCGACGGCCTTGACGAACACGGGGAACGGCATGTTCTCGGCGGCCGCGAGCAGCTCGTCGCGGTCGCGGGAGGGCTCCGAGGAGTCGAGCACCGGTACGCCCGCCTCGGCGGCGGCGGCCACGGCGGTGGCCTTGTTGCCGGTCATCTGGAGGATCTCGTGGCTCGGCCCGACGAAGGTGATGCCGGCCTGCTCGCAGGCGCGCGCGAGCTCGGGGTTCTCCGACAGGAACCCGTAGCCGGGGTAGACCGCGTCCGCGCCGGAGCGCTGCGCCGCAGCGATGATCTCGTCCACGGAGAGGTAGGCGCGCACCGGGTGGCCGGGTTCGCCGATCTCGTAGGACTCGTCGGCTTTGAGCCGGTGCATGGAGTTGCGGTCCTCGTGCGGGAAGACCGCGACGGTCCCGGCCCCCTGTTCATAGGCGGCGCGGAAGGCTCGAATCGCGATCTCCCCGCGATTGGCGACGAGCACCTTGCGGAACATTGCCGGCTACCTCCTACGGGCGGGTGTCGGTTGATGCTCGAACATTACCGCGAAATTTCTCCGGAGCGGGAGAACCTCCCGCGTGGTGAAACGCGCATCAGCTTCATGACCTGCACGGACTCGCCAGCGACACAAGCGAGCAGGAGGAGAAAATTTTTGGAAATTTTTCGTTCAGGTAAGAAGGGGCGAGCAGCGGGGCGCGGACCCGCCCGCCGCACGCCCCCGCGGCGCTCGCCGAACCCCCACCGGTCCTGCGCCGAACATGCCCAAGATGCGCGGCGACTCGGCGTGCGCCTGGGAATCCACCGGCAGCGGCCCGGTGGAGCAGCTGGTCCGCACGCCCTTCCCGGCCACCGTGGAGGACGTGCGCGGGCCGCGCGAGGGGCCGAGAAGGACTTCGTCAGGTCGTTTTGCGCACGGTTGAGGGCGGGCGGCTGGGGGCAGATGGGAGGAACCTCCTGCACGGCTCTCGCTCCGGGTGCTCGACCTCGAGTAGCGATGTGTCAGTGACACAACAAAGCACCACTAGACCTTCTCCAGGTACTCGGCCTGCTCGTCGGCGACCAGCTCGTCGACCATCCGCCGCAGGCCCTGGTGGCGCTGGAGGCGCGGATCGTCGCTGGTGAGCCGCTCCGCCTCCTCCCGCGCCCGGGCGATGACGTCCTCGTCCCGCAGCAGCGAGAGCATCCGCAGGCCGGAGCGGCGCCCCGACTGCGCCGCTCCGAGGATGTCGCCCTCGCGCCGCAGCTGCAGGTCCAGCCGCGCGAGTTCGAACCCGTCCGTGGTGGAGGCGACCGCGTCCAACCGTTCGCGCGTGGTCGTCCCCGCCAGCGCTTCGGTCACCAGCAGGCACAGCCCGGGGGCGCGGCCGCGCCCGACGCGGCCGCGCAGCTGGTGCAGCTGGCTCACGCCGAACCGGTCGGCGTCCATGATGACCATGACCGTCGCGTTGGGCACGTCCACGCCGACCTCGACCACCGTGGTGGCCACGAGCACGTCGAGCTCCCCCGCGGCGAAGGCGCGCATCGTCTCGTCCTTGTCCTCGGAGGACAGTCTCCCGTGCAGCTCGCCGATGCGCAGGTCCGACAACGGGCCGCGGCGCAGCTGCTCGGCCACGTCGAGCACCGCGAGCGGCTGCCGCTGCCCGTTCCCGGAGTCACCTGCGGCGTCCTCATCGGACTGGTTGCTCGCCCCCTCCTCGTCCGAATCCGATGTGGACTCCTCGGAACGCCGGGAATCGGGATCATCACCGATGCGCGGGCAGACGACGTAGACCTGGTGGCCGGTGCCGACCTCCTCGCGGATGCGCTCCCACGCCCGGGTCAGCCACGCGGGTTTCTCCGCCGCCGGCACCACGCTCGTGCTGATCGGGGGGCGCCCGTGCGGCAGTTCCCGCAGCGCCGAGGTCTCCAGATCGCCGTAGACGGTCATCGCCACCGTGCGCGGAATCGGCGTCGCGGTCATGACCAGCACGTGCGGGGACATCCCCGCCCCTGCGCGCCCCCGCAGGGCGTCGCGCTGCTCCACCCCGAAGCGGTGCTGCTCGTCCACGACCACCATCCCCAGGTCGGCGAAGGACACCTGGTCCTGGATCAGGGCGTGCGTGCCGACGACGATGCCGGCCCGCCCCGAGGTCGCGTCCAGCAGGGCCTGCCTGCGCTGCGCCGCCGGCAGCGAGCCCGTGATCAGCACGATCCGCGTGGCCTCGTCGTCAGCGCCGAGCTCGCCGCCGCGCGCCAGCTCGCCGAGCAGTTCCGCGAGCGAGCGGGCGTGCTGGGCGGCGAGCACTTCGGTCGGCGCGAGCATCGCCGCCTGCCTGCCGGAGTCGATCACCTGCAGCATCGCGCGCAGCGCCACCACGGTCTTGCCGCTGCCCACTTCCCCCTGCACCAGGCGGTTCATCGGGTGCTCGGCCGCCAGGTCGGCGGCGATGTGCTCGCCCACCTCGCGCTGGCCCGTGGTGAGCTCGAACGGGATCCGCTCGTCGAAGCGGCTCAGCAGCCCGCTCTCCCGGGGCGGGCTCGCGGGCGCGGGCTGGTGCTCGACGTCGGCGCGCTGCCGCGCCAGGGCCAGCTGCACCGCCAGCGCCTCGTCCCACTTGAGCCGCTCCTGCGCGGCCTCCACGTCCGCGTGGTCCTGCGGCAGGTGGATCCGGCGCAGCGCCGATTCCAAGTCGGACAGCTCGTGGCGTTCGCGGACCTCAGCGGGGAGCGGATCGTCGGTGCCGTCCCAGACGTCGAGCACCTGCCGGACGCAGCGGGCGATCGACCAGGACGGCATCCCCTGCGCGGCCGGGTACACGGGAATCAGCGCTGCCGCGAACTCCTCGGCGGCCGAGTCCGCGTCGGCACCGTCCGAAGTGAACAGCTGGTACTCCGGGTGGGCCAGCTGGAGCTGGCTGCGGTAGGCGGTGACCTTGCCCGCGAACATGCCGCGCCGCCCCGGCTGCAGCTCCCGCTCGCGCCACGCCTGGTTGAAGAACGTGCAGATCAGCGAACGCTGACCGTCGGTGATCCGCGCTTCGACGATCGTGCCCCGGCGGGAGCGCATGTTCCGCTTGCCGACGCGCTCCACCTGGGCGAGCACCGTCGCGTGCTCGCCGATCTCCAGGCCGGAGATCTTGGTGAGCTCGCCGCGCTCGGCGTAGCGGCGCGGGTAGTGCCGCAGCAGATCGCCCACCGCGCTCAAGCCGAGCGCGGAGTCGAGCGCTTTGGCCGTCTTGCGCCCCAGGACGCGGTCCAGCCGGGTGTCCCCGGTGGTCGTCGTCCGCCCCTGTTCCGAATTCGTGGTCATCGTGCACGTCACCAGCTTCGATCCGAACTCCCGCTGAGAAAGCTATCGGATCGGGCCGACACCGTGCGCACCACCGGTCCCGCCGGGGCCGTGCCGCCGCGCGGGGCGCCCGCCCGGGCGCCCCGCGCGGCGGCGGGGGCAGTTCGGCTCAGTCGTCGGTGTCCTCCTCGAAGGAGACGATCTGCCCGTTGTCCGCGTTGATCTCGACCTCGTACTCGGTGTTGCCCTTGCGGAGGTCGAGCTCCCACTCCACGCCGTAGCAGCGGTCGAGGTCGATCTCGGTGGCGCTCGCACCGGGCACCTTCTTCAGCGCGATCCGCTCGGCCTGCTTCTCGTCGACCGAGGGCTGCCCGGTCGAGCAGTGCTCGGGCCACGGGTTGCCCCGGTGGGGGTGCGCCCGGTCCGCGTCCGGACCGGTGCGGATCTCGTCCGGGTCGGGCCCGGTGTAGTGCTCGCCCGGGCCGGTGTAGATCTCATCGGGGTCCGGTCCGGTGTAGGGCTGGTCGGACTGCTGCTGCGCCGACGCCGGGCGGACTTCGGCGGGCTGACCTCCGTTCTGGCCCCCGTCGCCTGCGAACGCGACCGCCGTGCTGCCCAGCGCCAGCACTCCGCCGGTAACCGCGACCGCTCCGATCAGCTTCTTGTTGCCCATCACGCCGTGCCTTTCCACGTGTCCTTCCATCGGGCTCCGCGTCTTCGCGTCGCCGTCGACCACGACGTTCCCAGCGGTGCGACTAACCGGGCGCTACTCGAGCGCTAAGAAAAAGTTAAAAAGCGTCATCGCAGGTCACGAAGCTGCGCTCCCGAGCTCGACGGTCACGCGGGCGCCTCCGCCGGGCGCCTGCTCCAGGCGCACACCGCCACCCGAGTCGACGGCGGCGCGGCGGACGATGTCCAGGCCCAGACCGCTCGACCCGCTCCCGCTGGCCCCGCGCCGCAGCGGACCGGTGTCCGAGGTCGGGAAACCCGCGCCCTCGTCGTCGACCACCAGCAGCACCACGCCGTCCCCGGGCGCCAGCGTCACGGAGAACCCGACCCCGTCCTCGGTGTGGCCGAAGACGTTGCCGAGCAGCGCGTCCACGCACGCGGCCAGGTCCGCCCCGCTGACCGCGACCGGCAGCGGCCCCGCGGCGAGGTCGGTGCGCACCTCGCGGTCGGTGTCCTCGGCGAGCACCGACCAGAAGGACACCCGCTCGGACACGACGGCGGCCGCGTCGCAGTGCTCCGCGACCTCGCCGGTGGAGGTGCCGCTGCGCCGCCCCGCCTCATCGATGATCCTGGTGACCGCGCGCTGCAGCGCGTCCACGTGGTCGGTGATCCGCTGCGACTCGTCCGGGTCGGACAGCGCTTCGGCGTCCAGCCGCAGCGACATCAGCGGCGTGCGCAGCCGGTGGGACAGGTCCGCGGCGCGCTCGCGCTCCTCGGCGAGCAGCTCGCGGATCCGGGCGGCCAGGTGGTTCAGCGCGGTGCCGACGTCGCGCATCTCCTGCGGGGCCTGGACCCGGGCGCGCGCGTCCAGCTCCCCGGACGCCAGCCGGTGCGACACCCCGGCGAGCTCCCGCGTCGGACGCACGAGACCGCGCGCCATCCGGTCGGCGACGAGCACGCTCAGCGCCGACAGCGCCGCGCCCAGACCGGCCAGCAGCAGCCACGCGCGGTGCACCCCGCGCATGAGCTCCGCCTCGCTGACCGCGGTGCGGATGACCGCCCGACCGCCGGCGGCGTCGCCCACCGACACCACCACTTCCACGCCGTCCTCGGTGTCCACGGTGAGGCTGCGGCCCCGCTCGGCCAGCCGCACCGCCGGAGTGCGCTCGGACTCCGCGCCGAGCTGCGTGCCGTCACCGCGGAAGACGGTGACCGGGAACCGCCCCTCGGCGTTGGCCTGCTGGACGCTGAGCTCCAGCACGCGCGGATCCGCGGTGGACACCACCGAGGTGAGCGCCTGCGCCTGCACGGTCGCGTCGTTGACCGCCCTGTCGAAGGCCACGGTGCGCGCCAGCACGGCCAGCGGGATGAGGAAGGCCACCACCACGAGCACGGTGGTGGCCACGACGAGCAGCGCGATTCGCCGCCGCATCAGGAGGCACCCCCCTGCTCCTCGGGGGTGCCCAGCCGCACGCCCACCCCGCGCACCGTGTGCAGGTACCGCGCGTTCTTCGCGGTCTCCCCGAGCTTGCGCCGCATCCACGACAGGTGCACGTCCACGGTCTTGTCCGCTCCGCCGTAGGGCAGCTGCCACACCTCGGTGAGCAGCTCCCGCTTGCTCACCACCTGCCCGGGGCGCAGGGCGAGGTAGTGCAGCACGTCGAACTCCCGGGGGGTCAGCTCCAGCACCGCACCGTCCAATGTGGCCGTGCGCGAGGCGGGGTCGAGGCGCAGTCCGCCCACGACCAGGACCTCGGGAGCCGGGCGCTCCCCGCCGCGCCGCAGCACCGCGCGGATGCGCGCGTCCAGCTGACCGGCCCCGAACGGTTTGACGACGTAGTCGTCAGCGCCCGAGTCCAGCACCTCCACGATCTCGTCCTCCGCACCGCGGGCCGTGGCCACCACGACCGGCACGCGGCTGACCGCGCGGAGCATGCGCAGCATCTCCCGCCCGTCCAGATCGGGCAGGCCGATGTCGAGCACCACCACGTCCGGGTTCTGCGCCACCACCTGGTTCAGCCCGTGCATGGCGGTCGCCGCCGAGGTGACGGCGTGCCCGAGTTCGTGCAACGCCTTGCTCAACGAGCTGCGAATGGTCGCGTCGTCCTCGACCAACAACACTTGCGCCACGCACCGCACCGTAGCCCGCTCGGCTCGCGGGCCACGGCTTGGCATAGTGGACACCATGGTTCGCCCCACCCGCGTCGCGCGCACCGCCCTGGCGGTGGTGGGTTGGTTGGCCGCCGCCGCTGTCGCGGTCGCGGTCGGCCTCGTCGCCGTCTCCGCCCTCGGGCGCGGCATCCTCGCCCCGGGACCGCCGATGACCGATCCGAGCGAGGTCGAAGCGGAGCTGGCCCGCCCCGCGCCGCCCGCGCCGGCGGACCCCGCGCCCGAGGGGCCGAGCGGTCGGCCGCAGGAGCGCCACGTCGAACGCACCCCGGGCGGGACCGTGGTGGCCGGCTGCGACGAGGCCGGGCAGGCCTCGCTGCTGTCCTGGAGCCCGGCGCAGGGGTTCCAGGCCGACGACGTCCAGGACGGCCCGGCCGACGAGGCGGAGATCACCTTCGAGTCCGACGAGCGGGACGTGGACGTCTCCGTGCAGTGCCAGGAGGGGAAGCCCCGCACCTCGGTCGAGGTGGACCACTAGCTGCACTGCCCCGTGAGGTCGGGTACGCGGCTGATGGGTGGGCCGCCGGTGCTGGTGTGGTGGCGGTGGTGGTGGTTGTAGCCGTGCAGCCAGGCGGGCAAGGCTGCGCGCCGTTGGTCTCGGTGCTGCAGGGCTGGGCGTAGGCCCGTTCGTCGAGCAGTGTGCGGCGGGCAGCGCAACGACCCCGCCGCGGGCCACGGGGCCCTGCGGTTTCCGGTCCTCTCACGGGAGCAACCGTGCGGTGTAGCCCGCCTCGACCAGGCGCCGGTACGACCGGTCGACCTCGGCGGGAACCTCCTGCGGCGCGGCGAACCCGAGCTCGGCGTAGCGGGTGATCCGCTGGGTGTCGCCGACGAGCATGGACACGACCCGCTCGGCGTCGCCGACCGAGCGGACGTAGTCGTCCAGCGCG
This sequence comes from Salinifilum aidingensis, assembly GCF_054782015.1. Lineage (NCBI taxonomy): Bacteria > Bacillati > Actinomycetota > Actinomycetes > Pseudonocardiales > Pseudonocardiaceae > Salinifilum > Salinifilum aidingensis. The sequence continues at coordinate 16,138 of NZ_BAAGTH010000005.1, forward strand.
AGCCGCTGCGAGCTGCACACGACTTCCACCTCGGGCCAGACCTCGCGGGCCGTGGCGAAGGCGCGGCGCTGCTGGTACGGGCGGCAGACCAGCAGCACCGAAGCGACCTGGTGGCCCCGCGCGGCGAGCAGGTCGCGGGTGAACGCGATGTTCTCCCCGGTGTTCGTCGCAGCGGGTTCGACGAGCACGGCCGAGTCGGGCACCCCGCGGGTGAGGGCGCGTTCCCGGTAGTGCACCGCCTCGCCGCGCGGGAACCGCGCCACCGTGGTCGGTGCGTTGGCACCGGTGAACACGATCAGCGGGAACATCCCGGCGGCGTACAGCTCGGCGGTGTGATCGGCGACCCCGGGGTCGTGGCTGCCCAGGCCGATCCCCGCGTCGCACGGCCGCGGCTCGTGCCCGAGGTCGTGATAGCGCCACAGGCGCTCGACGTCCGCGCGCAGCTCCTCCGGAATGGCCGGTACCGGTGTCCCCACGGCGTCCTCGCACAACTCGATCAATCCGGGATGTTGAACGTGCAGGATCCGCGTTGCGCGGTGCCCGCACCACCTCGATACGCGCTCCGGGACTCTGGCACCACGTGGTGGTGCGCTGGGTAGCGGTGCGCTGTCTCCCGCCGTTGCAACGCGTCCAGGCTTCGCCGCAACCCGGGTAGGAACGCCGTCGGCTCCTCCGCCCCGGCCCACGTCCCCCGCTGCGACAACCAGTGGCCCACCCGCACCCGCGGCTGTGCCACCGGCTCGACGTCCGCCTCGGCTGCGATCACGCAGTTCGGGCACACCCGGTAGCCGCCCGCGGCCTCCGGCACCGGCGCCGTCTTCCGATAGGCGACCGCCCGCACCTGGTGCCCGCACGCACCCGGTGATGAGTGCACCGACGCACGCTCATCCGGTATTGCGAGGTGGAACACCGACTCCCGCTTGCTCGCCACCCATACCCGATCACCGGCCACCGGCAGCGGCGGCGAGGCTTCCCCCATGTCCGGCACGGGCTCCACCGGCGGACGGGGCGGGTTCAGCCTTTTCCCGAACCACCCCACTCCTGCCGGTGATCGTCATACGAGCCCCAGGCCAGCCACATCAACAGCGGCACCGCCACAGCCAGCAACACCACCGAGAGCACCACCGGACACACTCCTCCCTGTCCGCGAAATCCCTTGTTTGCGCAAGTCCTCGTCCCGGGAAGAATCCGAGCGCGCTGCAGCGCGGAATCCACGCACTCGCGAAACAACGCCGCACGCCGGTGAATCCGGCCGCGCGACTACCCCAGCACCCAGGGAAGCACCGCTAGCGCCGCACCTCGCGCGGCAGCGCCCGCTCCACCGCGATCCCGTGGCAGAAGTACTCGTGCCACGCCACGGCGTCGTGATACCGGTCCTGATGCCCGCAGCCGGCCATCACGCAGCGGTACACGAACAACACCTCCGTTCCCGGCAACTCCACCCGCTCAGGCACCAGGGCCACCGCCCTCCAGTTCGCCACCGAGACCAGGCGGCGTGCGCACGGCGGACTCGGCCGCACCGGACCCGCTCAACTGAGCCGCCAAGGCCACGCAGGACATGCACGGCATCCCCGCCACCGCGTCGACGCCCTCCACCTCCGCAGCCAGAAACCCCCGGCCGCACAGCGATCGCAACGCACCGTCCGCACGCCCACCAGCGCGCACGTGCACCACCCGCTGCAACTCGCCCACAACACCGGGGCGATACCGAAACCGCTGCACACAGCCTCCAACCCGATTCACAGACCCAGTCATTCCGCCAAGGCCCCTTTTCGATCTTCCTCAGAGTAGTAGCACAATCAGAAAGTCCGAGTCAGTAATTCCTAACTAGAAGCCACCTGAATGGAGTAGAGACGGCCGTGACAAGCCCGCGACGGGCCGTGGAAGATGACCTACATGGTCAACTCAGACACCCTGAACCCGGCTGTCCGCAGGGTCCAGCTTGGGATCATCCTTCGCCTGCTCCGGGAGCGTAGTCAGCTGAAGCCGAAAGACATCGCTCCGAAGCTCGGCTGGTACCAAGCCAAGGTGACCAAGCTTGAGAAGGGCGGCGTCACCATCAGCGCGGCAGAGATAGACCGGCTCATTGAGCTTTACCAGGCCGAAACTCCTGAGGCTGAGAAGGTCCGCCGTCTCGGCACCGAGGCCCGCAAACGAGACCGCCCTTCGCGTGTACCTGACTGGGGCCAGACGTACGCCGCGCTCGAAGCCGCAGCAGCAGAGATCAAGGTCTACGACGGTGAGCTCCTGCCTGGCATGTTGCAGACTGAGGCCTACGCGCGTGCCGTATTGTCGAACTCGCTGGAGAACACTGCTGACGAGATCGACGAGCGTGCCCGTGAACGCGTGCAGCGAGGGGATCGGCTCAACATCGACGACGCTCCGAACCTGTGGGCAGTCTTCGGCGAAGCCATCCTGTACCGCTTGGTGGGCGGACAGCACGTCTTGCGTGACCAGTTGCAACACCTGGTCGAGCTCACCGCGAAGCGCAACGTGACCATCCAGGTTCTGCCCTTTTCGTCAGGCGAGCACGTCGCTCTGGGCACGGGGTTTACGTTGCTCCATCTTGCGGATCCGATGGCGACGTTCGCGTACCTTGAAGGGCTGACGGACGCTGACTACCTCGATCGCCCCAGCCACACCGCCGCATATCAACACGTGTTCGATAAGCTCCGTGTCGCGGCATTGAGTGACCATGAGTCAACGAAGATGCTCGAACGGCGGATCGACGAACTGACCTAGGAGGGGTACTCATGCGAGCCCCGGACCTCGGCCCGGTCGCGTGGCGGAAGTCCAGCCGCTCTACCGGCAACAACAACTGTGTTGAAGTCGCGAGTCTCCCGGAGGCTACGGCTGTCCGGGACTCCAAGGACCCCGAAGGCGCCGCGTTCATGTTCGAGCGGCGCACCTGGACGAGGTTTCTCACGGCGCTCAAGCGCGACGAGCTTGGTACCTGAAGGCCGTCCGTGCCCACGGCAAACTACCGCAGCTCAGGTTCGCCTCGTCCCACGACTGGAAGTCCACCCGTTCTGGCGTAGCTGCACATGGTTGCGATAAGCGGCAACGCTTGCTTCTCGGGCCAAGAGAGGCCATGGAGGTGCGGGATTTCGCGCCTTCCAGCTGCACACCTCGGCACCGTCCCGAGCTGGGACACCGACCGTGGACCCGGGCAGCGGCGGGCGGCTGATCCGCTCGTGCGGGGTTGGCCCGGACGCCGTGGCGTTGTCGCACAGCGGCGCCACCCCAGCTCCAGCTGCGCCCTCACTCGATGCCGAGCAGGAGCACCGCGTCCAGGTCCGGTGCGCTGTGGGCGGTGAACTCGACCTCGGGGTGCCTCCGGCGCAGGTGGCCGCCCAGCTCCTCCGCCAGCTCCGGGTCGGCGACGAGCGCGCTGAGCAGTTCCCCGCCGGTGTCCAGCACGCGGTCGACGAGCTCCCGCGCACCGCTGAGCCGGTCGGCGGCGATGAGCACGACCTCGCCGTCCACCAGGCCGAGCACGTCCCCGGGCCGGCACCGGCCCACCCAGGTCAACGCCTCGGTGTCGGCCACGCGCAGCTCCCCGCGGCGGGTCGCCGCGGCGGCCTCGGCCATGGCGACGTGATCGTCCGAGCGCCGCCGGTGCGGATCGTGCACGGCCACCGCCGCCAAGCCCTGCACCGGCGAGACGGTGGGCACGACCACGACCTCCTGCCCCTCGCGCTCGGCCTGGCGCGCCGCGGCCTCCGCCGCAGCGGCGACCTCCGCGTCGTTCGGCAGCAGCACCACGTGGGTCGCCGCGGTCTCCCGGACGGCTGCGCCCAGGCGCGCGGCACCCGCGGAGGCGTCGAGGAGCACCGCGTGCACGCCCTCGGCGGTGAACAGCTCGGCCACCGAGGGGCTCGGCGCACCGGCGAGGACGGCGCTGCGCACGCCGGCGGGGGGTTCGGCCGGGGTCGCGTCGGCGAACCGCGTCACGGAGATGCGGTGCACCCGGCCGGACTCGATGCCGCACTCGATCGCCGCGCCGATGTCGTCGCAGTGCACGTGCACCGCCCAGGACTCCGCGCCGTCCCCGGCCACCGAGATGCAGTCGCCGAGCTCGGCCAGGCGCTGCCGCAGCTGCTCGGCGCGCTCCGGGGTGGTCCCGGACAGCAGGTACATCACCTCGTACTCGAAACCGCCGGCGGGCGCCGCCCCGCCCGCCTCGGTCGCGTCCTCCGCGGCAGCGGGACCGCCGGGCGGTTCGGCGGCGAGACGCCGCCCGTCGCAGACGGTTTCGTGCAGCGCGTCCAGCAGGACCACGAAACCCCGCCCGCCGGCGTCGACCACGCCCGACTCCCGCAGCGCGGACAGCTGGCCGGGTGTGGCGGCGAGCGCGTCGACCGCGGCCACCGTGGCCGCCCGCACCACCTCGGCCAGCTCGCCGCCGCCCAGTTCACCGCCGCGGTCGGCGGCCTCGGCCGCGGCCCGGGTCACCGACAGGAACGTGCCCTGCGCGGGTTCCGCGACGGCCGCGGCGGCCGCCCGCTCCGCCTGCCGCAGCGCGGCGGCGAGCGCCGCCCCGTCCCCGGTGGCGCACCCGCCGAAGGCCGCGGCGAAACCGCGCAGCGCCTGGGCCAGCAGCACGCCGGAGTTTCCGCGCGCGCCCGCGACCGCGCCCTTCGCCGCCGCCTCCAGGGCGGCCCCGAGGTCAGCAGCCCCCACCGGGGCCATGGCGCGCCAGCCGGCGCGAGCCGTGTGCAGCAGGTTCGTCCCGGTGTCCCCGTCGGCGACCGGGTAGACGTTGATCCGGTCGATGGCGGCACGCTCGTCGGTGAGATGCCCCACCGTCCGCGCCATCCAGCGACGAGCAGCGGAGACGTCCAGCGTCCGCAGCACCGGCCCCTCCTCGTCCGTGTCGTGCGCCCCGCAGCCTAGTAGCCCGCCGGGCCGCGCCAGGCGTTCAGCAGTCGGAGGCCGGCACCGAGTGACTCAGCTCGCACGTGGCACCGCTCCGCTGCACACCGCGGCGGGGCGGGCGGTACGCTGCGCGGGACAGCACGGTGCGCCGGGACAACGGACCCGCCGCGCGGGGGGAGGACCCCGGTGAGCTACACTGATCCGGTCCCGGGCGGCGAAACCCAGGGCGACCGCGTTCCCGTGGGAACCGGACTCGGGGCGCCTAGCCGCCAACGGCGGTACACAGCAAGCGCAGTCACCCCTGGGTGACAGACCACACGCAAGTGGGAGTCGCTTGCGTGGCTCTCATCGCTGTAACCGTCAACGCGAAGAAGGGGTGTCTGACGTGGCTGCCGTCTGCGACGTCTGCGGCAAAGGACCTGGCTTCGGCAACTGGGTCTCGCACTCCCACCGGAAGACGAGGCGCCGGTGGAACCCGAACATTCAGACCGTGCACGCCAAGATCGGTCTCTCGCAGCGCAAGCGGATGAACGTGTGCACCTCCTGCCTGAAGGCGGGCAAGGTCGTGCGCGGCTGAAACCGCATCTCGTGCGAAAAACCCCGGGCCGGTCGGACCGACCCGGGGTTTTTCGCGTCCGCGGGGCGTCAGTTGGGTTGACCCCGCCAGCGCGGTTCCACCTTCTCCCACTCCTCTTCCCAGGCGTGCAGGCGCCGCCGCGTGATGTACCAGCGCGCCGCGCCGTAGCCGAGGGCACCGGTGACCGCGAAGCCGACGGCCACGAACGCGCCGGTCACCCCGGCTGCCTGGACGGCATCGCCCTCGGTCATGGGCGGGCTGGTGATGTCGCCGGACCTGTCGACCCAGACGGGCACCTCGGGCCGCGATGCGACGTTGCGGGGCACGTCGACGATGGCGAACCGCGCGTCGTCGCCCCGGCCGAGCCGTACGGCCACGCTCTCCACGCCCCGCTCCTGCGGCGCGCGGGCGACGACCGTCGCCGCGACCTCGTTCTTCGCGCTCTGCTCGGCCCGGGCCTGGTCGACCCCCCGGGCCAGTTCCAGCTGACCGACGAACATCGCGGTGACGAAGCCGCCGATGAGGAACGCGACCAGGAGCGCCACCGCGAGCGGCTCGAACCAGTCCGTGCCGCGCCACAGCGGATTCGCGCGGTCTCGCCCCCCGCGGAACAGGAACCGCAGGCCGAAGGGCGTCCTCCCGGCTGCCATAACGAGCCCTCTCCCCGCAGTGACCAGCACTGACGCTACGGATGGCCCCGTCTGTTCCAATGTACGTCCGAGACGGAGCCTCCCTCCAGCACTGGCCGGACGCAGCCCCGCTAGTCACTGGACCGGGTGACGAGCGCCCGGTTCGTCCCAGCGCACCGGGGCGCGGTGCTGCGCTCCGGGCCGTGCGGCGAGCTCCTGAACGGCGGGCTCGGCTCCCCCGCGCCGGGGCTACGGGAGCTTCCAGTCGACGGGGCGGCCGCCCTGCTGCTCGAGCAGCTCGTTGGCCTTGCTGAACGGGCGCGAGCCGAAGAATCCGCGGTCGGCCGACATGGGGCTCGGGTGCGGGGACTCGACGCAGGCCACGCCGGGCATGAGCGAGCGCAGTTCGCGCGCGTGCCGGCCCCACAGCACGGCGACGAGCGGTTCGGAGCGCCCGGCGAGCGCGCGGATGGCCTGGGCGGTCACTTCCTCCCACCCGCGTCCGCGGTGCGAGCCGGGCTTGTGCGGTTCGACGGTCAGCGCCCGGTTGAGCAGCAGCACGCCGCGCTCCGCCCACGGCGTGAGATCGCCGCTCGACGGCATCGGGTGCCCCAGGTCGGAGACGTACTCGCGGAAGATGTTGACCAAGCTCTTCGGCGGGCGCACGTCCGGCGCCACGGAGAAGCTCAACCCCACCGCGTGCCCCGGCGTGGGATACGGGTCCTGGCCGACGATGAGCACCCGCACGTCGTGGAACGGCTGCTGGAAGGCGCGGAGCACGTTCTCCGGGGCGGGCAGGTACGTCCGCCCCGCGGCGACCTCGTCGCGCAGGAACGCGCCCATCTCGGCGATGCGGTCGGCCACGGGCTCGAGCGCCTCGGCCCACCCGGCCTCGATCTGTTCGTGCAGAGGACGTGCTGCCATGCTCGCCAGCTTAGGGAGTCCGCGGACGGGCCGTCGCGGGTGGGTGGCCGGGGAGCGCCGGGCACCCCGGCGAGCCCTCGCGCTGGGCGTGACCGGACTCCCTAACGCCAGTGCTGCCAACCGGATTCCGCGTCGAACTCCGCCCCGTCGACGGTGACCCCGCTGCCTTCGGCGACCTCGCCGAGCACGCGCCACCCTCCGGGCACCGCCGACCCGGCGGGGAACGTGGCGGCGAGCGCCTGGTCCTCCCCTCCGGTGAGCACCCAGGTCCGCGCGTCGGCGCCGAGCGCCGAGGCGACCTCGCTCAACCGGTGCGGCACGTCGAGCAGTTCGGACCGCACGTCGATGGCCACATCGGACGCCGCTGCCACGTGGCCGAGGTCGGCCAGCAGTCCGTCGGAGATGTCCACCATGGACGTGGCGCCGGCTGCTGCGGCCTGCGGACCGGCGTCGTAGGGCGGTTCGGGGACGCGGTGGGCGCCGACGACGGCCAGCGGCGAGCGGAACCCGCGCGCGAGCACCGCGTACCCGGCCGCGGACCAGCCGAGCCGCCCGGCGACGGCGAGCACGTCGCCCGGGCGCGCACCGGCGCGGGTGACGGGTTCCCGCCCGCGCAGGTCGCCGAGGGCCGTGACGGAGAGGGTGAGCACGCTGGAGGAGACCATGTCCCCGCCGATCACGCCGACGCCGACCTTCCCGCCTTCCTCCGCCAGCCCGGCGGAGAGGCCGTCGACCAGGTCGAGCGGCGTGCCCGCGGGGCAGGCGAGGCCGACGAGCAGTCCGGTCGGCTCGGCCCCCATCGCGGCGATGTCGGAGAGGTTGACCGCCGCGGCCTTGCGGCCGACCTGGTGCGGCGTGGACCAGTCGAGCCGGAAGTGCACGCCGTCGACGAGGACGTCGGTGCCGGCGACGACGCTGCCGCCGGGGGCCGCGAGCACGGCCGCGTCGTCGCCGGGTCCCAGCAGGGTCGCCTCCGACTGGGAGCGCCCCGCCGCCACCCGGGAGATCAGGTCGAACTCACCGAGCTCAGCGATCGTGCGCGTGTTCTCCGTCGCATCGGGCCCCAACGGAAACCGTCCTTCCTCGAGTATCGGCTCGGGGCAGTGGGGTACTACGCTGCCAGTTTCCTACCCGAGTGCAGGGACGAGCGGAAAGGGCACACCGTGGTACAGGCGTACATCCTCATCCAGACCGAGGTCGGCAGGGCCGCCGACGTCGCCTCGGAGATCGCCGGCATGCCCGGCGTCCTCACCGCCGAGGACGTCACCGGTCCGTACGACGTCATCGTGCGCGCCGAGTCCGAGAACGTCGACCAGCTGGGCAAGATGGTGGTCGCGCGCATCCAGAACGTCAGCGGCATCACGCGCACGCTCACCTGCCCGATCGTCCACCTCTGAGCCCGGCGGCCGGCTGCTGGGGTTTTGCCCACCGCGCATCCGTCCGGGGGGTGTGCGCGGTGGCCGGCCTGCGATGCTGTAGTGGGTGCGTGCGCAAGCAGACGGTGTCCGGAATCCCCAAACCTGCCTTGATCGCGGCGATCGCGCTGAGCGCGGTGCTGGCCCTGGTCGTGGCGGGGCTGGGCGCCTACTCCCGGTACACCGAGCACCAGCGCCAGCAGGCCGTCGAGCGGGCCGAGCAGGCGCGGCGCTCCGGCCCGCTGGCGATGCCGCCCGTGCCCGCGCCCGCTGCCGGCGGCCCCGAGTGCGCCCGGGTGGTGGAGGCGCTGCCGGAGTCGCTCGAGATCGGCGGTCAGCAGGTGCCGCGGCGCGCGATCGCCCAACCCGCCCCGGACGGCGCCGTGGCCTGGGGCGATGCGGACCACGACCCGATCACCCTGCGCTGCGGGGTTCCCGCTCCCGCTGAGCTGCGGCCGACCTCGCCGCTGGTCGAGGTCAACGGGGTGCGCTGGCTGGAGATCAACCAGGCCGGGGACACCACGTGGCTCGCCGTGGACCGGTCGGTCTACGTGGCGCTGACCCTGCCCGCCGGTTCGGGCAGCGCTCCGCTGCAGGACCTCGCGAACGTCCTCGGCTCGAGCCTGCCGGAGGGCGAGGTCTTCAAGTAGCACCCGCGGGCCGAGGCCCCTCCCACCCCGCGCCGGTCCGCTCCCGCGCCGTCCGCTCCAGCACCGGTCCGCGGAGGTTCCGCGCCAGCACTGCTGCACCGACGTGCTGCCGTCGGCGGGGGCGCGGAACGGTGCGCCGGGGTGCGCGTGCCGGGGACGAAGACGCGGCGCCGCCCGGCCGAGATCCACGAGGACCTCGCGACCCTGGTGCGGTGGATCTCCTCGTCGATCGACGAGTGGCTGGACGCCCGGTCCAGCACGCCCGCGCTGCTGGGGGTTGGCCCCCGGTCGCCGGTCACCGGCGACGGGGATCGCCGCCGTCCCGGAAGCGGCCGACCGAGCCGGGCACCGCGCTCGTGGGGCGCGATGCCCGACCCTCCTGCTAGTGGCTGCCGGCGAGCTCGCCGGTGAGCTTGGTGTGCATGGCCTCGCTGCGCTCGTTGAGCCCGACGATCTCCACGGTCTTGCCGTGCGCCTCGTACTTCGTGGTCACCGCGTCCAGGGAGGCGACCGTGGAGGCGTCCCAGATGTGCGCGTCGGTCATGTCGATGACCACGTGCTGCGGATCGCCGGCGTAGTCGAACTGGTAGACGAGGTCGTTGCTGGAGGCGAAGAACAGCTCGCCGGTGACCGCGTAGACGATCTGGCCGCCCTCGGGATCCTCGCTCGCGGTGACCTCGACGAGGTGGGCGACGCGGCGGGCGAAGAGGACCATGGCCGTGATGCTGCCGACGACCACGCCGATGGCGAGGTTGTGGGTGGCGACGACGACGACCACGGTCGCCACCATGACGGTGGTCTCGCCGAGCGGCATCCGGCGCAGCGTCCGCGGGTGGATGCTGTGCCAGTCGAAGGTGCCGAAGGCCACGAGCACCATCACGGCCACCAGCGCGGCCATCGGGATCTGCGAGACGACCGGTCCGAGCGCCAGGCACAGGATCAGCAGGAAGATCCCGGCCAGGAACGTGGAGAGCCGCGTGCGGGCCCCGCTCTTCACGTTGATCATGGTCTGGCCGATCATCGCGCAGCCGCCCATGCCGCCGAAGACGCCGGTGAGGATGTTCGCCACGCCCTGGCCGATGGACTCGCGGGTCTTGTTCGAGTGCGTGTCGGTGAGGTCGTCGACGAGCTTGGCGGTCATCAACGACTCCATGAGCCCCACGAGCGCGAACGCCAGCGCGTAGGGAGCGACGGTCGTCAGGGTGTCCACAGTGAACGGAACCTCGGGGATCCCGGGCACCGGGAGGGAGTTCGGGAGCTCGCCCTTGTCGCCGACCGCGGGGACCGCGATGCCGGCGGCGACGGTGAACGCGGTCAGGCCCACGATGGACACCAGCGGCGCCGGGACGGCCTTGGTCAGCCGCGGGAGCAGCACCATGAGCGCGAGCCCGGCGGTGAACAGCGGGTACACCTGCCAGGGAACGTCGACGAGCTCCGGCACCTGGGCCATGAAGATCATGATGGCCAGCGCGTTGACGAAGCCGACCATGACGCTGCGCGGGATGAACCGCATCAGCCGCGCCACCCCGATCGACCCCAGGAGCACCTGGAACACCCCGCCGAGGACCACCGCGGCGAGCAGGTGGCCGAGCCCGTGCTCGTGCACGAGCGGGGCCAGCACGAGCGCGACCGCGCCGGTGGCGGCGGAGATCATCGCGCTGCGCCCGCCCACGACGGAGATCACCACCGCCATCACGAAGGAGGCGAACAGCCCCACGCTCGGGTCGACACCGGCGATGATCGAGAACGAGATCGCCTCGGGGATCAGCGCCAGCGCGACGACCAGCCCCGCGAGGATCTCGGTGCGGGCGACTTTCGGGGACAACCACGCGGGGCGCACCCCGCGCAGACGGGACAAAGACACAGTGTTCGACACAACTCAACCTGACGTGCTCGGGCGCCGTTCTCACGGCGCGATGTGCCCACCGCGGCGGCGCGCGGGGAGAAGGCAGACGTGACGGGGACGGGACTCCCGTCCACCCGGGCGGTCACGGGTGACGGCTCAGATCGGCCGGATCACACCCTGCTCGGTACGCATGGACGCTCCTCGGTTTCGCGGTCGAAGGCCGGGGGCGTCGGTGACCCCAGAGACCGAGCGGCGCGAGGCCGCAACGGCCGCAACTCTTCCCTGACGTTAGACAACGCTCGCGGGGCGGCGCACTCCCCCACCCGCCCGATGAGCGCCGGATCACGTCGCGAGCCGCGTCACAGCGGCCCGGGAGGTGCGGCACCTGCGCCGACCAGTCCGCGGACCCCCTCAGTCGCGGTGGATGTGCGCGGGCCACGTGCCGCGCCGCGCGATCTCCACGTACGCCTTGAGCAGAGCGGCGAACTCCTCGCCGTCGCGGAGCTGTTCGCGCAGGTCCGCGCAGGACTCGTCCGCGTTCCCGGCGAACTCGGCGAGCCGCTCGGCGGGGTCGTCGAGTTCGGGACCGCCCGGCGCGGGGTCGAGGATGGCGAGCAGCTCGCGCATCTCGCCCAGCTGGAAGCCCAGCGGTTTCATCCGCTTGATCAGCAGCAGCCGCTGCACGTCGGGCTCGGTGTACAGGCGGAACCCGCCCTGGCTGCGCGCGCTGGGCACGACCAGGCCGACCTCTTCGTAGTAGCGGATCGTGCGCAGGGACAGCTGCGTGCGTTCCGCCACCTCGCCGATCTGCATCCGCTCGTCGGCCACACCGCGTCCTTCCTCGTCCCGCTGCGGCGCCCCGCACCGCTGTGACGTCGTGCTCCGCTCGCCCGCGTCCGCTCGTCGCACCGAGGCTACCGACCGCACCGGGGCGGCGACGCGGCCGCTGACCGCGCGCCGCGGGCAACCCTGACGTCGCGATAGGGTTCCGGGCGGAGCACCGCTGCGCTTCCGGGCAGCGGGCCGGAGCGGCCGCGTTCCGCGCACGCCCGAGCTCGCGCTCGTCCGGCGCGGAACCGCTCGGCGCGGAGTTCCCCGCAGAACCACCGCAACGCGGAGCACTGCGCTGCGAACGTTCGTGTGAAACACGAACGTTCTGTCGTGGGATGCGTCACCGCGCGGTGTCCGCCGCACCCGCGGAGGCGTAGCACGGTACGCCGGCCGCAGTGACAGCACACGCGAGGACGGAGAAGGAGCCGCGTGCACACCGCTTCCGAGACGAGAGCACCGACGCAGCCGACCGCGGATCCGGGGACCGGGCGCGGCGACCGGGTGCGGGTGATCACCGCGGCGTCGATCGCCCTCGCCCTCACCGCCCCGGGGCAGACCGCCGCGATCTCGGTGTTCATCGACCCGCTGATCCGCTCGCTGGAACTGCCGCGCGCGGCGGTCTCCACGGCCTACCTCGTCGGTTCGCTCTCCGGGGCGCTGGTGCTGCCGCTGCTCGGCAGGCTCATCGACAGGTACGGGCCGCGGCGCGTCATGCTCGCGATCGGCCTGTGCTTCGGCGGCGTCCTGCTGGCGGCCACCGCGGTGACCGAGGTCGTCGGGCTCACGGCCGCCTTCATCGGCATCCGCGTCGGCGGCCAGGGCGCGCTGAACCTCGTGGCCACCACGACCGTCGCCGTCTACGTCCACCGCCACCGGGGTTTCGCGATGGGCGTGACCTCGGCACTGGGCACCGCGGGGATCTCGCTGGCACCGGTGCTGCTGGAGCGGTTGATCGCCGAGCTGGGCTGGCGCGCGGTGTGGGGTTGGGAAGGCGTGGCCGTCCTCCTGCTCGTCGTGCCCGCAGCGGCGTTCGTGCTGCCCCGGAAACCGCCTCGGGCGCCGCGCGGAGCGGAGGAGTCCGGGGACGGCGGTTCCGGCCGCGGCCGCCGCAACCTGCCCGCGGTGGACTGGACCCCCGCGGAAGCCGTGCGCACCGGCATGTTCTGGCTGGTCGCCAGCGGCGTCGGAACGTGCAGCCTGGTATCCACCGGCCTGACGTTCCACCTCGTGTCCGTGCTCGGCGAACGCGGGCTCAGCCCGGCCGAGGCCGCCGCCACGTTCGTCCCGCAGACCCTGGCCGGGCTCGGCGCGAGCTTCGCGCTCGGCTGGCTCGCCGACCACATCGGCGATCGGGCGCTCATCATCGGCGTCATGGCCGTACTCGCCGGTGCGACCGCCGGCGCCGGCTGGGTGCAGCCCGGGTGGAGCGCGTTCGCCTACGGCTGCGCGCTCGGCATCTGCATCAACGGCGTCCGCACGCTCGAAGCCGTGGCCTTCCCCCGCTGCTTCGGCCTGCGGCACCTGGGGGCGCTCCGCGGCACGGTGCACTCGGTGACCGTGGGGGCCTCCTCGCTCGGGCCGCTGCTGCTGGCCCTCGGCCGCTCGGCGGCCGAGTCCTACCGGCCCGCACTGCTGGCCATGTGCGCACTGCCGCTGGCCGTGCTGCTGCTCGCGCTCGTGGTCAAGCACCCGCCGCCGGAACCGCCGGGCCGCGCCCGAGCGGCGGCCGGAGGCAGCTGGGAGTAGGAGGGCGCCCGATGTCCGCTGTCCGGGGCGGAGGGCCGGGGCAGCGGGGAGCAGGTGGCGACCCGGTGGGGATCCCGCAGCGAGGCCTCGCCGGAGGTTCCCCCGCCCGAGCCGCTGCACCAGCCGATCCGCGGACTCCCCGCGTCAACCGACCAGCGGAATCCCCACCGGGTCGCGGGATCACCGCAGGCCGGTGCCGCGCGCCAGCGCGGTGTCCACGAGGGTGGTCAGCAGCGCGCCGTAGTCCACGCCCATGTGCTCCCACATCCGCGGGTACAGCGAGATCGAAGTGAACCCGGGCATGGTGTTGACCTCGTTGAGCACGAGCGCGCCGTCCTCGGCGACGAAGAAGTCCACCCGGGCCAGGCCCTGGCCCTCGAGCGCGCGGAAGGCGCGCACGGCCGCGTCGCGCACGCCCTCGGCCACCTCGTCCGGGAGCTTCGCGGGGATGTCGAACTCGGTGACGTCGTCGAGGTACTTCGACTCGTAGTCGTACCAGTCGGCCTCGCCTGTCACGCGCAGCTCCGCGGGCATCGAGGCCTCCACCCGGCCGTCGGGGAACTCCAGCACACCGCACTCGACCTCGCGCCCGCTGCAGGCGGACTCGACGATCACCTTGGGGTCGTGCCTGCGGGCCTCGGCGATGGCGTCGTCCAACCCGCCCCAGTCGGCGACCTTGGTGATGCCGACCGAAGAACCGGCCCGCGCGGGTTTGACGAACAGCGGCGGCGACAGGCGCGCCCGCTGCTCGTCGTCGAGCGTGCGCGCCCCGCGGCGCACGACGGCGTACTCGCCGACCGGGAGCCCCTCCGCGGCGAGGAGCTTCTTGGTGTACTCCTTGTCCATCGACACGGCGCTGGCGAGCACGCCCGCGCCCACGTAGGGCAACGCGGCCATCTCCAGCAACCCCTGGATGGTGCCGTCCTCGCCGAAGGCGCCGTGCAGCACGGGCAGCACCACGTCCACATCGGACAGCGGCCTCCCGGCGCGGTCGGAGTCGAGGTGCACGAGCTCGCGCCGCGTCGGGTCCGCGGGCAGCACGAGCGCGGTGTCCTCGGCCACGCTGGGCTCCTGCCGGCCGTGCAGGGCCAGTTGCGCGGGATCGTCGGTGCCGAGGACCCAGCCGCCCTCCGCGGTGATCCCCACGGGGACGACCTCGAAGCGTTCCCGGTCCAGGTGCGCCAGCACGCTTCCGGCCGACAGGCAGGAAATGCCGTGCTCGCTGCTGCGTCCACCGAAAACGACCGCCACCCGGGTCTTGCGCTGTGCCATGCACCGGACGATACCGCGCCCCGGCAGGCCGCGCGGGCGGGACGTGCACCCGCTGCGCGGCCCCTCAACCCGCTGCTCCCGCCGTCCCGCCGCACAACCGGACCAGCCGCGACAGCGCGCTGTGCAGCTCCTCGCGCGGGCACGCGGCGAACCCGAGCGCGATGCCGCACCACACCTGCTCGCCCTGGTGGTGCCGCGCCAGGCCGTCGAGCACGAGCCCCTCCTCCCGCGCCCTGGCCAGGACGTCGCGCTCCGCCTCGGCGCTGGGCAGCGGGACCACGACGTGCGCCCCCGCCTGGTCGCCGAACACCGGGACCCCGGACTCCTCGAGAGCGCGCACCACCTCGGCACGCCTGCGCGAGAGCTCCCGGCGCAGCCGTCGCAGGTGCCGCGCCAGGTCCCCGGTGCGGGCGAACTCGACCAGCAGCCGCTGCCCCGCCGGCGCGGGGCCGGTGCCGGTGCGCTCCCGGTGGTCCAGCACCGCCGCGAGCACCGCGGCGGGGGCGACCATCCACCCCACCCCCAGCGTGGGGCTGAGCAGCTTGCTCGTGGTGCCGAGGTGCACGACGACGTCCGGTGCCAGCGAGGCGAGCACCGGCAGCGGCGACACGTCGTAGCGCAGCTCGCCGTCGTAGTCGTCCTCGACGACCAACCACCCCTCGGTGCGGGCCCGCTCCACCAGCGCGATCCGCCGCTCCGCGGGCAGCCGCCCCCCGAGCGGGTACTGGTGCGCGGGCGAGCAGTACACCGCCCGCACCCCGGACGGGACTCCCTCGACGAGGACCCCGGCGCGGTCGACCGGCGCGGGGACGACGTGCACGCCCGCGTCGCGGAAGGCCGCCACCGCGCGCTGGTAGCCGGGCTCCTCGACGGCGACCACGTCGCCCGGCCGCAGCGCGACCGCGGCGAGCTCGGAGACCGCGGCGGTCGTGCCACCGGTCGCCAGCACGTTGCCGACCGGGTCGGCGGAGGCGGTCACCGCCAGTCCCCGGTGCCGCAGCAGGTGTTCGAGCACGGCCGCGCGGTACTCCGGCAGACCCGCCCGGCTGGTGCGCCAGTCCGGCGGGTGGTCCGCGGCGGCCCGCCACGCCCGGCGCCAGGCTGCGGTGTCCACGCCTTCGGCCCACGGCGCGCCCGGCACGAGCGGCGTTTCCTGCTCCGGCCCCGGTCCCCGCGGCGCCGCGGGTGCCGCGGCGAGCCGGGACGCCGCGGCGGGCGGGGTCGTGGTGACGTAGGTGCCGGAGCCGCGCACACCGCTGATCCACCCCTCGGCGTGGAGCTGCTCGTAGGCCGCGGCGGTGACCGTGCGGCTGACCCCCAGCTGCCGGGCGAGCACGCGCGTCGAGGGCAACCGGTCCCCGCCCCGCAGGCGGCCGTCGGCGGCCGCCTGCCGCAGCGCGTCGGCGATCTGCGCGGGCAGCGGGATCGCGCTGTCCCGGGACAGCGCGATCGCCGGTTCCACGGCGGAGGCGTTCACCGGTTCCCCGCCCCCCACCGCGGCGACCCGGCGCTGCACCGCGATGACTCCGCGCTGCACCGGCGGTGCGGTCCTGTCCGAGTCACGGCGGGCCTACCGCCCCATGCGGCGTTCCGGGCTGTAGACGTGGATCGTCACGGCCGGGTCCGCGCCCTCGTTGCGCATCTGGTGCACGTAGTCCGGGCCGAACACGCGGGACTGGCCCGGACCGAGCACGTGCACCGCTTCGGAACCGGCCCGCAGCACGTTTTCCGTGATCGTGCCGTTGACGACGGTGAACGCGCCGGTGGCGCCGCCGTGGTGGTGCGGTTCGGCGCCCTGGCCCGGCAGCCAGCTCAGCAGCCAGACCTCGTGGTCCTCGGTGACGAGGAAGCGCTTCGCCCAGCGCTCGTCCGGGTCGTAGCGCAGCAGGTGGGCCCAGCGCGCGCGGTCGGCGGCCAGTTCCCGCGCCAGGCGCACCGGGTGCGCGGTGGACGGGCGGAAGGCGGTGGGCCTCACCGGATCGGCGGGGGAGGCCTCGGCAGGCAGAGTCACGGTGTTTTCCGGAACGGCGAACACGGGAGGGGCATCCTTCGCGAGCAGGGGCGCGCGGCGGCGGTGCGCACGCGCAGCGGCCAGGTGCGGAACCGATCAGCGCGAAAGACACGGACACAGCGCGCTGGCGACACGGCGCAGATCGATGTGGGCGCGCAGGCCGGTACCCCGGCGCACGCCCAGATCGAGGCGTCGGACTGTCCACGCACGCTGCAACACGCCACGCACCAAACCAGTCCCGGACCGCCCCGTCAAGCGGGAGATGCGCCGGTCACACTCCCGTGTACCCAGCATCACCGGCGTGCGCCCAGCACCCCGGGCGTGCCGCGCGTCACCCGAGCGCCGCGAGCACGTCCGCGACGAGGTCGGCCGGGTCCTCGCAGCCGGCGGAGAAGCGGACGAAGCCCTCCGGCACCGGATCGCCCCAGCGGGCCCGCCGATCCACCGTGCTGTGCACACCGCCGAAACTGGTCGCCGCGACGAGCAGGTCGCTGCGCTCCACGAGCCGGTCGACGGCAGCGGCGTCGGCCAGCCGGAAGCGGAACACCCCGCCCCAGCGCCGCATCTGGCGCGCGGCCACCTCGTGCGCCGGGTCCGCCGGCGACCCCGGCCAGCGCACGTCCGACACCGCGGGGTGCTCCGCGAGCGCGTCCACCAGAGCCGCCGCGTTCTCCGCCTGGCGCGCCAGCCGCAGATCGAGGGTGCTCGCGCTGCGGTGCACCAGCCACGTCTCGAACGGCCCGGGGATCGCCCCGGACAACGCGCGGGCGCGCTCCAGGCGCTGGGCCAGCTCCTCGTCCCGCGCGGACACGTGCCCGAGCAGCACGTCGCTGTGCCCGGCGAGGGCCTTCGTGTCGCTGGCCAGGGTCACGTCCGCGCCCAGCTCCAGCGGGCGCTGCCCCAGCGGGGTCGCGGTCGTGTTGTCCACCGCGACCAGCGCGCCGGCCGCGTGCGCGGCCGCGGCCACCGCGGCGATGTCGCAGACGTCCCCGCCGGGGTTGGACGGGGTCTCCAGCAGGACCAGCTTCGCCCCGGCGAGGACGTCCGGGCTCCACGGTCCCGGTGTCGGCACCTCCCGCACCTCGAGCCGCAGCGAGGCGAGCTCGCTGCGCACGAAGTCACGCGTGGCGTAGTAGCCGTCATCGGGCAGCACCAGGGCGTCGCCCGGTTCCAGGACGCTGCGCAACAGCGTGCTCACCGCCGCCATCCCCGAGGGCAGCAGGACGCAGCGCCCGCCGTCGAGGTCGCCGAGCGCGGCCTCCAGCGCGCGCCACGCGGGATTGCCCGCGCGGCCGTAGAAGTCCTCTCCCCCACCGGGCTCGCCGAGGTGGTACGGCGCGGCGAACACGGGGCCGGGGTGCAGCGGCGCCCCGGGCTCCGGGACGGGGTGTCCACCGTGCACGCAGCGCGTGCCGTCGCCGAATTCCTCCGGTCGGATCGGGCTCATCGCGGCGCTCCTGTTCCGCCGTGCTCGGACGTCGTGCGCGGTTTCTCCGGTTTGCGCTCGCGGCCGAGCAGCTCCGCCGCCGCCGGCCCCGGGGCGAGGCCTTCGTGGCAGACGCGGTGCACCACGTCGGCGATGGGCATGTCGACGCCGTGCCGCTCGGCGAGCGCGCGGATCGAGGTGCAGGACTTCACGCCCTCGGCGACCTGCCCGTGGGCGGCCTCCTGCGCGGCGGCGAGGCTCTCACCGCGCCCCAGGCGCTCGCCGAACGTGCGGTTCCGCGACAGCGGGGACGCGCACGTGGCCACGAGGTCGCCCAGCCCGGCCAGCCCGGAGAACGTCAGCGGGTCCGCCCCCAGCGCCTCGCCGAGCCGCGCGGTTTCGGCGAGCCCGCGGGTGATGAGCGAGGCCGTGGTGTTCTGCCCGCAGCCGAGGCCGGCCGCGATGCCGCACGCCAGCGCGATGACGTTCTTGCACGCGCCGGCGATTTCGATGCCCACCAGGTCGGTGTCGGTGTACGGGCGGAAGTACCCGGTCGAGCACGCGCGCTGCAGCCGCACCGCGCGCTCGTGCTCGGCGCAGGCCACGACCGTGGCGGTGGGCTGCTCCTCGGCGATCTCCCGCGCCAGGTTGGGCCCGGAGACCACGGCCACGCGCGAGCTGGGCACATCGGCCACCTCGGCGATGACCTCGCTCATCCTCTTGTGCGTGCTCAGCTCCACGCCCTTGGCGAGGCTGACGAGGGTGGCCCCGGCGGGCAGCAGCGGCTGCCACCCGGCGAGGTTCTCCCGCAGGCTCTGGCTCGGCACGGCCAGCACCACGGCCTCGGCGCCGTGCAGGGCCGCGGCGGCGTCGGTGGTGGCGCGCAGCCGCTCCGGCAGCGCGATCTCCGGCAGGTACGCCGCGTTCCGGTGCTCGTCGTTGACGTCCCGGACGATCTCGGTGCGGCGCGCCCACAGCAGCACGTCGTTGCCCGCGTCGGCGAGGACCTTCGCGAAGGCGGTGCCCCAGGAGCCCGCGCCGAGCACGGCGATGTGCGGAGTCCGCTCAGGCCGCACCGTCATCGCCCCGCTTCCGCTCCGCACCACCCGAGCGGCCGCGCGACCCCCCGCGCCGCGGCGAGTAGTACTCCTCGGGCGGCTGCTCGCCGCGCAGCCCGCCCAGCAGCGCGCGGACCCGCCCCATCACGAGCAGGGTCACCTCCTGGATCGCGTGCGCGTCCGGCGTGCCCTCCCGGTGGGCGGACAGGTCCACCGGTTCGCCGAAGTGGTAGGTGACCCGCTTGCGCGGGAACGGGCGGAAGCGCTTGGCGTAGTGGTCGTAGATGTCCCGCGTGCCCCACCGGGCGACCGGGATCACCGGCACGTCGTGGTGCAGCGCCAGCCGCGCCAGCCCGCTCTTCGGCCGCATCGGCCACCCGTCCGGGTCCTTGGTGATGGTGCCGTCGGGGTAGATGAGCACGATCTTGCCCTCGCGCAGCGCCTCGTGCGCGGCCTGCAGGCTCTTCTCCACGTCGGTCGTGCCGCGCGGGACCGGGATCTGCTCCGCACCGGTGAGCAGCGACCCCACCACCTTCACCCGCCACAGGTCGGCCTTGGCGAGGAATCGGGGGATGCGCCCGGTGCGGTGCACGGTCACCGCGTCGTAGATCGGGTCGAGGTGCGAGACGTGGTTGAGCACCAGCAGCGCTGGACCCCGCTCGGGGACGTTGCGCATCCCCCACGCGCGGGTGCGCGACAGCGCGGCGGTCAGCGAGTAGAACACCGCGCGAGCCAGGCCGATCCACAGCTTGCCGACGCCCCGCGCCGCCTCGCGGGTGCGGCGACGTTCACGCCGGAGACTCCTCCTCGGTTCCGCCACGACAGCTCCTTCGCACACCTCGCCCGCCTCGGGCCGCTTCGGGTCCACGTCAACCTACCCGCCGCCGTCCGAGGTGCACCCTCCCGGTTCCGGTCGAGGCGGCACAATGGGGGTGCCGCGCGCCCGGTGCGCCCGCGGCGACCACCCAGCAGGCGACCACTCCCCGCACGCCAGAGGAACCGGGAGGGCTCGGTGACCGTTCCCCCGGCGAGCACGCGCTCCGCGGTCGACGAGCACCGCGCTCATCTGGTGGTCCCGGTCAAACCGCTCGACCTGGCGAAAACACGGTTGCACGGCGCCGCGGACGCGGGTGCCGGGCGGCGGACGGCGCACACCGCCCTGGTCGCGGCGGTGGTGTTGGACACGGTGCTCGCCGCGCGCGCCGCGAGCGGTGTGGCGGATGTGACGGTCGTTACCTCGGATCCGGCCCTGCGGGCGCTGTTTCGCGAGCACGGGGTGGAAACGTGCGCGGACGCCCCGGACGCGGGCCTGAACGCGGCCCTGCGGCACGGTGCGCAGCTCGCGGTGCGGCGGGGCGCGCGCCGCGTGGGCGCGCTGCAGGCCGACCTTCCCGCGCTGCGGCCGGAGGAGCTCGACGCGGCGCTGCGCGCCTCCGGCGGCGGACGGGCGTTCTGCCCGGACCGGCACGGAACCGGCACGACCCTGCTGGTGGCGGGCCGCGACGAACCGCTGGAACCGCGCTTCGGCGCGTCCTCGGCCGCGGCGCACGCGCGCTCCGGCGCGCCGGCCCTCACCGGCCCGTGGCCCTCGCTGCGGTGCGACGTGGACACGGCCGCGGACCTCGAGCACGCCGCGCGCCTCGGCCTCGGAACGCGCACGCGGCGGGCGCTGGCCTCGCACGCGAGCCCGCGGGGAACCGCCCCCGGGGGAACGGCGCAGGAGGGCGCGCCGCAGGGCGGCGCGAATCAGGGCGGCGCGGCACCGGGCGGTGCAGCGGCCCCGGGCAGCACCGCGCCGGACCCGCTCGGCTGAGCGCGCCGCAGCGCACCGGGTTCGCCGGGAACCCGCTGGTCGCGGACAATCGCCAAGCGCGGCCGAACACTCCGCGGCCGGCCCGGGGCCGCGGAGTGACCGCTGCGTTTCGAACCCGTTCAACCGTCGAGGAACCCCCGCCGCATGAGCGACAATGACCAGGTGAACTCGGACAGCACGGACCGGACGAACGAACCGGCGCGCACCTCGGCGGTCGACTCGCCGGAAGGGCCCCGGGGCGCGGACGCCGCGCCGCGGACGCTCGAGCCCGGCGTGCCCGCGGGACCGTCCCTCGCCGACGGCGCGCCGCCGGAATCCGACGGGGACGCGCGCGTGCCGTCGGCGCCGCCCGCCGCGACGCGGGCCGCCGCCAGCACCGACCTGCCCGACGACCGGTACCTCAACCGCGAGCTGTCCTCGCTCGACTTCAACGCGCGGGTGCTCTCGCACGCCGAGGACCCCTCGCAGCCGCTGCTGGAGCGCGTGAAGTTCCTCGCGATCTTCGCCTCCAACCTGGACGAGTTCTACATGGTGCGGGTGGCCGGCCTGAAGCGCCGCGAGGAAGCCGGCTTGGCCGTGCGCAGTGCCGACGGGCTCACACCGCACGAGCAGCTGGAGCGGATCGCGGCGCGCAACCAGGACCTGATGCGGCGGGTGTCCCGGGTGTTCACCGAGGAGCTGCTGCCGGAGCTGCGCAGCCACGGCATCACCGTCATCAGCTGGGAGGAGCTCGACGCCGAGGACCGGGAGCACATGTCGGCCTACTTCGAGGAGCACATCTTCCCCGTGCTCACGCCGCTCGCGGTGGACCCGGCGCACCCGTTCCCGTACATCTCCGGGTTGTCGCTGAACTTCGCGGTGAACGTGGCCGACCCGGAGGCCGGCGTGCGCCGGTTCGCCCGCGTGAAGGTGCCGGACAACGTCGCCCGCCTCGTCCGCGTGGAGTCCGAGCGCAACGGCGAGCGCGCCACGTTCCTGCCGCTGGAGGAGCTCATCGCCGCGCACCTGGGCAAGCTCTTCCCCGGCATGGAGGTCGCCGAGCACCACATCTTCCGCGTGACCCGCAACGCCGACCTCGAGGTGGAGGAGGACCGCGACGAGGACCTGCTGCAGGCCATGGAGCGGGAACTCGCACGACGCCGGTTCGGCCCACCGGTGCGGCTGGAAGTCACCGACACCATGAGCGAGAACATGCTCGAGCTGCTGCTGCGCGAGCTCGAGGTGGACCGGCACGACGTGGTCGAGGGGCGCGGGCTGCTGGACCTGTCGTGCCTGTTCCAGCTGCACCGGCTGCAGCGCCCCGAACTGAAGTACCAGACGTTCGTGCCCGCGACGCACCCCGCGTTCGCCGAGGGGACGTCCAAGAGCATCTTCGCCACGCTGCGCGAGGACGACGTGCTGCTGCACCACCCGTACGACGCGTTCTCCACCACGGTGCAGCGCTTCATCGAGCAGGCCGCCGCGGACCCGAACGTGCTGGCGATCAAGCAGACGCTGTACCGCACGTCCGGGGACTCGCCCATCGTCGACGCGCTCATCGACGCGGCCGAGGCGGGCAAGCAGGTCGTCGCCCTGGTGGAGCTGAAGGCGCGGTTCGACGAGCAGGCCAACATCCAGTGGGCCCGCACGCTGGAACGCGCGGGCGTGCACGTGGTCTACGGCCTCGTCGGGTTGAAGACGCACTGCAAGACCGCCCTGGTGGTCCGGCAGGAGGGCTCGACGATCCGCCGCTACTGCCACCTCGGCACCGGCAACTACAACCCGAAGACCGCGCGGCTGTACGAGGACCTGGGGCTGCTGACCGCCTCGCCCGAGGTCGGCGCGGACCTCACCGACCTGTTCAACGTGCTCACCGGCTACGCCAAGCACGACACCTACCGCAAGATCCTCGTGTCACCGCAGGGGATCCGCGGCGGCATCGTGGAACGCGTGGAGGCGGAAGCCGAACGCGCCCGGCAGGGACTGGGCAGCGGCATCCGCATGAAGGTCAACTCGCTCGTGGACGAGCAGATCATCGATGCGCTGTACCACGCCTCGCGGGCGGGCGTGCCGATCCGCGTCGTCGTGCGCGGGATCTGCGCGCTGCGGCCGGGGGTCGCCGGACTGAGCGAGAACATCGAAGTACGCTCCATCCTGGGGCGGTTCCTGGAGCACTCGCGGATCTTCCACTTCGAGGGTTGCGAGGAGCACTGGATCGGCAGCGCGGACATGATGCACCGCAACCTGGACCGGCGCATCGAGACGCAGGTGCGGGTGACCGATCCGCGGCTGACCGCTCAGCTGGACTCGATCCTGGATTCCGCCCTGCACCCGGCCACGCGCTGCTGGGTGCTCAACGCGAAGGGCGATTGGGAGGCGTCTCCGCGCGGCGTGGAGCGCGTGCGCGACCACCAGTTGGAGATGCTGCGAACGCACGGTGCGAAGGTGTCGTGAAGCACGAGGTGTCGTGGAGCATGGACAGGACGGAGGACCGGCCCGCCGAGGAGAGCGACCAGCGTCCGCCCGCGGTGGTGACGCGCGCCGCGGGGGCCGTGCTGTGGCGGTGGGGTGCGCAGGGCCGGGAGATCGCCGTGGTGCACCGGCCCCGCTACGGCGACTGGACCCTGCCGAAGGGCAAGATCGACCCCGGTGAGATCGCACCGGCGGCCGCTGTGCGCGAAGTGCTCGAGGAGACCGGTTTTCGCTGCGTCCTCTCCCGCTTTCTGACGCAGATCGCCTACACGGTCAAACGCGGCGGCAAAACGGTCGATTACTTCGCCGCGGAAGCACTGCCCGGCGCGTTCACCGCCAACGAGGAGGTGGACGAACTCCGGTGGATGTCACCGGAGCGGGCGCGGGAACAGCTGAGCTACCCCGTCGACGTTCCGGTGGTGGCGGCCTTCGAACGCCTCCCGACGGATGCGGTGATGGTGCTGCTGGTGCGCCACGCCGACGCGGGCGACCGGGCGCAGTGGACCGGCGACGACGCCCTGCGGCCGCTCTCCGGGGCGGGCCGGGAGCAGCGCGATGCGCTGACCGAGCTGCTGTCGCTGTACGGCCCGACGCGCGTGCACTCGGCCCCGCGCGTGCGGTGCACGCAGACGGTGGAACCGCTGGCCGAACGGTTGGGCGCCGACGTCGTCGACGAACCGCTGCTGTCGGAGGAGGGCTACGCCTCCGATCCGGAGGCGGCCGCCGGCCGTCTGGCGCGGCTGGCGGCCGAGACCGGCGCTGTCGTGGTGTGCAGCCAGGGCGGGGTCGTCCCGGACCTCGTGGCGCGGTTGGCGCGGGCCGGGGGCGTGCAGCTGGACGACGGCGTCAGCAGCGCCAAGGGAAGCGTGTGGAGCTTGATGTTCCGCCGGGGTGGGCATCCGAACAACGGGCACGGTCCGGCTGCGCGGCTCGTTGCCGCGGACTACTTCCCCGAGGCCCGCGCGTGAGTCCGCGCGGGCCCGCGGGTGAATCCCCCCGAGGGCTCCAGTCCCACCGCGCGGCGCGCGCCGCGAGCCCGGCGGTGCGGCGGGCCAGCCGCCGCACGGGCGAACCGCTGCGCGCGGCGGTGCCCCGGAGGCACGGGGTTCGGGCCCGCGGTGCGGGGTCGCCGCGCGTCCGCATGCCGAGCTTCTCCGGATGAGGCCGCGGAAACCCCGTCACGAGCCCGCAGCGGCCGCTGTGCCGCTCGATCCCGGGTGATGCGGGGAAACACCCCGGCGCGCCCTGCGAAGCGCTGAGAAGCCGCTGCAGGCGGCCCGCGCACGACGAACGGGCGGTGTCCGCGTTCCCCGCGAGGGGTCAGGACACCGCCCGTTGCCGGATGGTGGAAAACGTGCTCACCGCATCGGCGAGCACGTTCACTTCCGCGTGGTCTTGCCGGCGGACTGCGACTTCTTGGTGCTGGTGGAACGCGTCCCCGACGTCTTCGCCGCGGACGTCGACTTGCTCGCCGTCGAGGTCGACTTGCTCGCCGTCGAGGTCGACTTGCTCGCCGCGGACGTCGACTTGCTCGCCGTCGACTTCTTCGGCGCGGCCTTGGCCGTGCTCGTCTTGGCGGTGCCCGTCTTGGCGGTGCTGGCCTTGCTCGTGCCGGTCTTGGCGGTGCTCGCCTTGGCGGTGCTGGCCTTGCTCGTGCCGGTCTTGGCGGTGCTCGCCTTCGACGTCCCCGTCTTGGCGGTGCCCGTCTTGGCCGTGCTCGCCTTGGCGGTGCTGGCCTTGCTCGTGCCGGTCTTGGCGGTGCTCGCCTTGGCCGTGCTCGTCTTGGCCGTGCCGGTCTTGGCGGTGCTCGCCTTCGACGTCCCCGTCTTGGCGGTGCCCGTCTTGGCCGTGCTCGCCTTGGCGGTGCTGGCCTTGCTCGTGCCGGTCTTGGCGGTGCTCGCCTTCGTGGTGGCACGGCTGGTCTTCGCCGAGGTGGCCGACGAGGAGGCCGCAGACCGCGACGAGGTGGTCCGCGTGGTCTGCCCCCGCGCCGTGCCCGCCTTGGACCCGGACACCCGCGGCAGCTTCCGCTGTCCGCCGACGACTTCCTTGAACTGCGTACCGGCGCGGAAGGCCGGCACGTTGGTCTTCTTCACCTTCACGGTCTCGCCCGTGCGGGGGTTCCGCGCGGTGCGAGCGGCCCGAGCGCGCTTCTCGAAGACGCCGAATCCGGTGATGTTGACCTTCTCGCCCTTGTTCACGTTGCGGACGATGATGTCCACGACGTTTTCCACGGCCTGGCTCGCGGTCTTCTTGTCACCGAGCCGTTCGGCCAGGGCCTCGATGAGTTGGGCCTTGTTCACTTCAGGTCCCTCCCAGGACAACGACTAACGGCCCCCTCGGGCCGACTCAATGTCAACGGTAAAGCCCATGACAAACAAATGCCATTCGCCACGCCTATTTTTTCGTTGGCGCGGCTGGCAATCAAGTCGCCCCGAGGGGGCTGCCGTTCGCTCCGGCGGAGGTGTTGAAGTTGTTCCGGAAAACCTCGTTCTTCCTGCTGTGCGCCGAAAAATACCGCTGGCGCGAACAGCGCGTCAGCTCGCGTCCAACTCCTCGGTGGTCGGCTTGAAGTCCGGACGCCGCGACTCGAACGTGTCGATCGTCTCTACGTGGCGCAGGGTCAGCCCGATGTCGTCGAGCCCTTCCAGCAGGCGCCAACGCGTGTAGTCGTCGATGTCGAAGGACACGGTGCGGCCGCCCGCGTGCACGGTGCGCTCGCGCAGGTCGACCGTGAGCTCAGCACCGGGGTTCGCCTCCAGCTCCTCCTGGAGCAGCTCCACATCGGACTGGGCGCACTGGGCCGTCAGCAGTCCCTGCTTGCCCGCGTTGCCCCGGAAGATGTCGGCGAATCGGGACGAAATGATCACCCGGAATCCGTAGTCGTGCAACGCCCAGACCGCGTGCTCGCGCGACGAACCCGTGCCGAAGTCCGGTCCGGCGACGAGCACGCTGCCGCGGCGGTAGGGCTCCTGGTTCAGCACGAAGTCGGGGTCGGCGCGCCACGCGGAGAACAGCGCGTCCTCGAAGCCCGTGCGGGCGACCCGCTTGAGGTACACGGCCGGGATGATCTGGTCGGTGTCCACGTTGGACGTGCGCAGCGGCACGCCGACACCGGTGTGCGTGGTGAAGGGTTCCATCGGCGGTTGCTCCTTGTCGTTCGTGGTGGGCACGGCGCGCGGAGCGCCGGGTCAGTCCAGGTCCTCCGGGGAGGACAGCGTGCCGCGCACGGCGGTCGCGGCCGCGACCAGCGGGGAGACCAGGTGCGTCCGGCCGCCCTTGCCCTGGCGGCCCTCGAAGTTCCGGTTGGACGTCGAGGCGCTGCGCTCGCCGGCGGAGAGCTGGTCCGGGTTCATCCCCAGGCACATCGAACAACCGGCCGAACGCCACTCCGCCCCGGCACCGCGGAAGACCTCGTCCAACCCCTCGGACTCCGCCTGGTTGCGGACTTTCATCGACCCGGGGACGACGAGCATCCGGACGTCGTCCGAAACCCTGCGCCCTTCGATGATCTCCGCCGCGCTGCGCAGGTCCTCGATGCGGCCGTTGGTGCAGGAACCGAGGAACACGGTGTCCACGGCGACCTCCCGCAGCGGCGCGCCGGGCTGCAGATCCATGTACTCCAACGCCTTTTCGGCCGCTGCTCGTTCCGCCTCGTCGGCCATCTCGGCCGGGTTCGGCACGCTCTCGCCCAGCGGCAGGCCCTGCCCCGGGTTCGTCCCCCACGTGACGAACGGCGTGAGCGCGTCGGCGTCGATCGTGACTTCCGCGTCGTAGCGCGCGTCCTCGTCCGTGGCCAGCGAGGTCCAGTAGGCGACGGCTTCGTCCCACTGCTCGCCCTTGGGCGCGTGCGGGCGGTCCGCGAGGTAGGCGAAAGTCGTCTCGTCCGGTGCGATCATGCCGGCGCGCGCCCCGGCTTCGATGGACATGTTGCACATCGTCATGCGGGCTTCCACGGACATGGCGCGCACGGCCTCGCCGCGGTACTCCAGGACGTAGCCCTGGCCGCCGCCCGTGCCGATCTTCGCGATCACCGCGAGGATGACGTCCTTGCTCGTCACACCGGGCCGCAGCGTGCCCTCGATGTTGACGGCCATCGTCCGGAACGGCTTGAGCGGGAGCGTCTGGGTGGCGAGCACGTGCTCCACCTCGGACGTTCCGATGCCGAAGGCGAGCGCGCCGAACGCCCCGTGCGTGGAGGTGTGGCTGTCACCGCACACCACGGTGGCGCCCGGCTGCGTCAGGCCCAGCTGCGGGCCGACGACGTGCACGATGCCCTGCTCGTCATCGCCCATCGGGTGCAGCCGGACGCCGAACTCGTCGCAGTTGCGGCGCAGCGTGTCGACCTGCGTGCGCGAAACGGGGTCGGCGATCGGCAGTTCGGTACCGGTGGTCGGGACGTTGTGGTCCTCCGTCGCCAGGGTGAGGTCGGGGCGGCGGACCTGCCGCCCGGCCAACCGCAGCCCCTCGAACGCCTGCGGGCTGGTCACCTCGTGCACCAGGTGCAGGTCGATGTAGAGCAGATCGGGTTCGCTGCCCTCTCCCTCGCGGACGACGTGCGCGTCCCAGACCTTCTCGGCGAGTGTCTTTCCCATTGCTGCTCCCACTGGAGTGACGCTCGTCGCGGAACCTCCCACAGAGTGGACATCCCATATGACGAGACGTTAATATCGTTACGTGGGACAGCATAGCGGTATCGGAGTGTTGGACAAGGCCGTGGCCGTACTTTCGGCCATCGCCGAGGAGCCCTGCGGCCTCGCCGAGCTGTGCGCACGCACGGGGTTGCCCCGGGCGACGGCGCACCGGCTGGCGGTGGGCCTCGAGGTCCACCGGATGCTGCGGCGCGGCTCGGACGGGAACTGGCGGCCGGGACCCGCCCTGGCCGAGTTCGCCGGCGGCGCCGTCGACCCGGTGCTGGAGGCGGCGTCGACGGTGCTGCCGAAGCTGCGCGACGCGACCTCGGAGAGCGTGCAGCTCTACCGGCGCGACGGGATGCAGCGGCTGTGCATCGCAACCGCCGAACCGCCCTCGGGGCTGCGCGACACGGTCCCCGTGGGGACCGCGGTGTCCATGTACGCGGGATCCGGGGCGAAAGTGCTCGCCGCCTGGGCCGACGCCGCAACCCAGCGGGCGGTGCTGTCCGAAGCGGTGTTCGGCGAACGCACGCTGATGGAGGTGCGCAGGCGCGGCTGGGCGCAGAGCGTCGCCGAGCGCGAAGCCGGCGTCGCGAGCGTGTCCGCGCCGGTCCGCGACGCCAGCGGCAACGTCATCGCGGCCATCTCCGTGTCCGGCCCCGTCGACCGCATGGGGCGCAGGCCGGGCTCGCGGTGGGCCGCGGACCTCCTCGCGGCGGCCGACGCGCTGCAGAACCGCCTCTGAGACGAGAAGACCCCGGCGCCGCAGGCACCGGGGTTCTCCGTAGTCCCGACGGGATTCGAACCCGCGCCACCGCCTTGAGAGGGCGGCGTCCTAGGCCGCTAGACGACGGGACCGCACCAAGTGGACCTCGCTGTGTCCGCACGGAACCCTACCGTACGGCCGCAGCGCGGTACCGCCGGGGTGGAACCGGCGCACGCCCGCAAGCGGAACGAGCGAACGCGAAGCCGGCGAAAGCGAAAGCGCCGGCACCCAGGAGGTGCCGGCGCTCAGCGTAGTCCCGACGGGATTCGAACCCGCGCCACCGCCTTGAGAGGGCGGCGTCCTAGGCCGCTAGACGACGGGACCCCGGTCCTGCCCGAACTTCGAAGGAGTCGGACCGACCAGCTGGGGTACCAGGATTCGAACCTAGACTAACTGAACCAGAATCAGTCGTGCTGCCGATTACACCATACCCCATTGTTCATCGGCTCCAGGGCGCTGCCAGGACCTCCAACCCGCGGGTTTTTCGTCCCCGGCGCTCCCCGTCGCCGTCTGATGAATATCTTAGACCACGCCGCAGGCGGCCCTGAAACCACCCCCCTCCTTCGCTGTTCCCGCAGGTGAGGACGCTTCCCCGGCGGGGAGGTCGGAGGGGCGGCACCGCCGCCGGATCAGCCGTGCGCGCCGGCGAGCACCGTCCGCTGCGCGGGCAACCCGCCGCCGGCGGCGAACCCGGTGATCAGCAGCGGCAGCTCGCGCAGGCTGGAGATCATCGGCACCGCGGGCGGCGGGTGCCCCGCGCGCGCCCGGTTCAGCCAGACCCCGCGCATGCCCGCGCGGCCCGAACCGAGGGCGTCGGTGCTGAGGCGGTCACCGATGTGCACGATCCGCTCCGGGGCCAGTCCCAGCGCCTCGCTCGCCCCGCGGAAGATGCGCGGGTCCGGTTTGCGCACACCGATTTCGCCGGAGATGACGAGCGCGTCGAAACACCCCGCGAGACCGAGCGCCTCGATCTTCGCGCGCTGGTACTGCCCGGGCGCGTTGGTGACCACGGCCAGGCGCATACCGTTGGCGCGCAGCCAGTCCAGGCACGGACGGGCGTCCCCGAACAGCCGCCAGGCCCGCCGCATGGCCGCCGCCCGCACGCGTTCGCGGCGGTCCGCCTCGGCGTCGTCGATGTGCTCGCCGAACTCCGCGAAGAACGCGCGCGTCCTGCGCACCCGCATGGTGTCGAAGTCGAACTCCCCGGCGAAGTAGTGCTGCTCGTGGCGCTCGGTGACCGAGCGCCACACCGGCCACGCCCGCTCCGTTCCGACGAGGGCGCGCAATCCGGCGCGTGCAGCGCTCTCGCTGTCGAGCAGGGTGTCGTCGATGTCCAGGCTCACCGCCGCGATCGCGCGCTCGCGGCGGGACCTGGACACACGCGTGGGTTCGTCAGGGGCGGAGATCACCCCGAGAGGCTACGCGCTCACCCGCCGGGAGCGACTCTGCCAACGCGGTGATCCTCCGCCGCTGATTCGGTTGAGCAGTGCGCGGACTACTCCGCCGCCGGCACGCGCTCCCGCGCGGCGCGCAGCCGGTCCATCGAGACCTCGCGGCCGAGCAGTTCCATGGACTCGTACAGCGGCGGCGAAACCGTGCGTCCCGTCACGGCCACGCGCACCGGTGCGAAGGCCTTGCGCGGTTTGAGGCCGAGTCCGTCCACGACGGCGCCCTTCAGCGCGGACTCGATCGCAGCGGCCGTCCACTCCGGCAGCTCGTCGAGCGCGGACAGCGAGGCGTCCAGGATCGACGCCGCGTCACCGGTGAGCGCTTTGTCCGCGGAGGACTGCTCGATCTCGAAATCACCGCCCGCGAACAGGAACCGCATCATGCCCGCTGCTTCGGAGAGCACGGCGATCCGCTCCTGCACCAGCGGTGCGGCGGCGTGCACCAGAGCGCGCTCCTGCTCGGTCGGCTGCCCGGGGAGGACACCGGCCCCGACGAGGTGCGGAACCACCCGCTCGGCGAAGTCCGCCGCGTCCAGCCGGCGCAGGTGCGCCGCGTTGATGGCCTCGGCCTTCTTCACGTCGAACCGGGCGGGATTGGCGCTGACGCGGCCGATGTCGAAGGCCGCGACCATCTCGTCGAGCGTGAAGACGTCGCGGTCGTCCGAGATCGACCACCCCAGCAGCGCCAGGTAGTTGAGCAGCCCCTCCGGGACGAACCCGCGATCGCGGTGGTGGAACAGGTCGGACTCGGGGTCGCGTTTGGAGAGCTTCTTGTTGCCGGGCCCCATGACGAACGGCAGGTGGCCGAACTCCGGTGTGAAATCGGTGACACCGATCCGCTGCAGCGCCTCGTACAGCGCGATCTGCCGCGGCGTCGAGGACAGCAGGTCCTCCCCGCGCAGCACGTGCGTGATGCGCATCAGCGCGTCGTCGGCGGGGTTGGTGAGGGTGTAGAGCGGATCGCCGTTGCCCCGCACCAGCACCGGGTCCGGCACGCTGCCCGCGGGGAAGGAGATCCAACCGCGGATGAGGTCGGTGAACCCGATCTCCCGGTCGGGCATGCGCAGCCGCAGCACCGGGGTGCGCCCCTCGGCGCGGAAGGCCGCCTTCTGCTCCTCGGTCAGGTCGCGGTCGTGGTTGTCGTAGCCGAGCTTCGGGTCGCGCCCCGCCGCGCGGTGCCGCTGCTCGACCTCCTCGGGAGTGGAGAACGCCTCGTAGAGCTCGCCGGCCTCGAGCAGCCGCCGCGCGACGTCGCGGTAGATCTCGCCGCGCTGGCTCTGCCGGTAGGGCCCGTGCTCCCCGCCGGCTTCGGGGCCCTCGTCCCAGTCGAGGCCGAGCCACCGCAGCGCGTCGAGCAGCGCGGCGTAGGACTCCTCGCTGTCCCGGCTGGCATCGGTGTCCTCGATGCGGAACACGAGCGTTCCCCCGTGGTGCCGGGTGAAGGCCCAGTTGTACAGCGCGGTGCGGATCAGTCCGACGTGCGGCGTCCCGGTCGGTGAGGGGCAGAACCGGGCGCGGACAGGTGTCGTTGCGGCTTCTGGCGTGCTCATCACGGTTTCAGCGTATCCAGTCGGCGGCGCCGAGCGGGTGCGGGGAGCTGTTCACCGCCGCGGGCACCGCGGCGGCGTCGGAAGCACCGCGTCGGGCGAGCCCGTCCGGGTTGACGGGGGCGCACCGCCGGTGGTGCCATGAATTCAACAGGCGTTGAAC
Source organism: Salinifilum aidingensis (assembly GCF_054782015.1). Lineage (NCBI taxonomy): Bacteria > Bacillati > Actinomycetota > Actinomycetes > Pseudonocardiales > Pseudonocardiaceae > Salinifilum > Salinifilum aidingensis. Next base: position 48,223 of record NZ_BAAGTH010000005.1, read on the forward strand.
GCTGGAGGGGATCGCAATGGAGCGAACCACCTGCTGCATCGTCGGCGGCGGGCCCGCCGGCATCGTCCTCGGGCTCCTGCTCTCCCGCTGCGGGGTGCACGTCACGGTGCTGGAGAAGCACGCCGACTTCCTCCGCGACTTCCGCGGGGACACGGTGCACCCGACCACGCTGCGCCTGCTGGACGAGCTCGGCCTGTTCGAGGACTTCGCCCGGCTGCCGCAGCGGCGCCTCGAGACGGTCGGCCTCCTCCTCGACGGGCAGCCCCGCGTGCTCGGCGACCTGCGCACGCTGCCGGAGCCGTACAACTACATCGCCATGGTCCCGCAGTGGGACCTGCTCGACCTCCTCGCCGACGCCGCCGGGCGGGAACCCGCGTTCACGCTGCGGATGGGCACCGAGGTCACCGAGCCGATCCGGGAGGGAGGGCGCGTCAACGGGGTGCGCTACCGCACCGGCGACGGCGCCACCGGGGAACTGCGCGCGACGATCACCGTCGCCTGCGACGGCCGCGGCTCCTTCGCCCGCGACCTGCCGGACCTGCCGCTGCGGGACTTCCCCGCTCCGATGGACGTGCAGTGGTTCCGCCTGCCGCGGCGGGACACCGATCCGGCCGGGGGGCTGGGCTCGATCGCCGACCGCCGGTTCACCGTGCTGATCGACCGCGGCGACTACTACCAGGTCGCTTCGACCATCTCCAAGGACAGCGACGCCCACCGCCGCGGGAACGTGCCCGTCGAGGAGCTCAACGCCGACCTCGTGGCGGCGCTGCCGTGGCTCGGCGACGGCCGCGCGCTCGTCGCCGACTGGTCCGAGGTGAAGCTGCTGCGGGTGAGCCTGGACCGGCTGCGCCGGTGGCACCGCCCCGGTCTGCTGTGCCTCGGCGACGCGGCGCACGCGATGTCGCCGGTGGGCGGCGTGGGCATCAACCTGGCGGTGCAGGACGCCGTAGCTGCCGCCCGCCACCTCGCCGAACCGCTGCGCACCGGAACGCTGCAGCGCAGGCACGTCGCGGCGGTGCAGCGCCGCCGGTACCCCGCGACCGCCCTGGTGCAGCGGCTGCAGCGGCTCGCGCACGACAACGTGGTCGGGCCGGCGCTGCGCGGCGAGCTCGACCTGTCCGCGGCACGTCCTCCGCTGCCGCTGCGACTGGCCGGGCGCGTGCCCCGGCTGCGCCGCGTCCCGCCGTACATCATCGCCTACGGGGCCGTGCCGGAACGCCCGCCCGCGGCCGCGCTGCAGACGTGACGCCCGGCCGGGGTGGACATTTCGCGCGAAATGTCCACCCCCTCGTGCGCGGTGCGCGAGGGCCAGCGGGACGAACCCCGGACGCGGACCCGCCGCGCGGTCGGCCCGCCCGCGTCCCGGGCGCGCTGGGTCGAGCGTGGCGCGGGGTCAGGCGTCCTGCACGGTGTTCGTCAGCGTGCCCAGGCCGTCGATGGACACCGAGACCTTCTGCCCCGCTTCCATCGGGCCCACGCCCGAGGGCGTGCCGGTGAGGATCACGTCCCCCGGCAGCAGGGTCATCACCGCGGAGACCCAGGCGACCAGGCCGCCCACGTCGTGCTGCAGCAGCGAGGTGCGGGACTCCTGCTTGATCTCACCGTCCAGTTCGGTCCGGATGCCCAGATCACCGGGGTCCACGGCGGTGTCGATCCACGGACCGATCGGGCAGAAGGTGTCGTGGCCCTTGGCCCGGGTCCACTGCCCGTCCTCCTGCTGCTGGTCGCGCGCGGTCACGTCGTTGCCGATGGTGTAGCCCAGCAGCACGTCGGTCCCGCGGGCCTCGGGGACGTTGCGGCACGGCTGGCCGATCACCGCGGCGAGCTCGCCCTCGTAGTCCACGCGGTTCGAGCTCGGCGGCCGCTTGATCGCCGCGTGCGGCCCGGTCACGCTCGTCGAGGGCTTCATGAAGATCACCGGGTTCGCCGGCGGTTCCCCGCCCATCTCGCGCGCGTGCTCGGCGTAGTTCTTGCCGACGCAGATCACCTTGGTCGGCAGGATCGGCGCGAGCAACCGGACCTCGGACATCGGCCACTTGCGGCCGGTGAACTGGGGATCGCCGAACGGGTGCTGGTCGATCTCCACCGCGAGGACCTTCTCCTGCGGGTTCTGCGGATCCGGTTCGAGCGCGACGAACGACACGCCGTCGGAGTGGGCTACGCGAGCCAGGCGCACAGCGACCTCCCTGACAGGGATGGGAACAATCGACAGTCGGAAGCACCCAGCCTAACCCGCGTGCGCAGCCGCTCCACGCGCACGGGCAGCGGGGACCGGGACCCGCGCCCCCACCGTGGCCGGCACACCACGCGGTGTGCCCCGGAGGTTCGGCTGCAGGACCGCGCAGGCGCCCCGACCTCACCTTCCTCAGCCGGTCGTGAGGGCGTTGCGGTGGGCCGCCTTGTACGCCAGCGCGTCGCACAGCGCCATCCAGCTGGCCTCGACGATGTTGCCGTGCACGCCGACGGTGTTCCACTCGCGTTCGCCGTCGCGGGACTCCACGAGCACGCGGGTGACCGCGTCGGTGCCGGCCGCATCGGTGAGGATGCGCACCTTGTAGTCGACCAGGTCCACGTCGCCGACCCACGGCAGGTGCGGCACGAGCGCTTCGCGCAGCGCCGCGTCGAGCGCGTTGACCGGGCCGTTGCCCTCGGCGGTCGCGATGACTCGTTCGCCGTCGACGACGACCTTCACCGTCGCCTCGGAGACCACGTTGCCGTCGGGGCGGTGGTCCAGCACGACCCGGTAGGACTCCAGCGAGAACGGCGCGGCGAAGCGGGATTCGCCCTGCGGGCTCCCCGATTCCGGCTCGCTCCCGGTGGATTCGGTCTCGGTGGCCGCGATCTCGCGGCGCAGCAGCAGCTCCAGCGAGGCGTCGGCCGCTTCGAACGACCAGCCGTGGGCTTCGAGCTCCTTCACGCGGCGGACCGCACCGGTCACGGCGTCCGGATTGGACGCGAGATCCACACCGAGCTCGGCGCCCTTGAGCTCGAGGCTGGCTCGTCCGGCCATCTCGGTGACGAGCACGCGCATGTCGTTGCCGACGAGGGCCGGGTCGATGTGGTTGTACAGCTCCGGGTCCACTTTGATCGCGCTGGCGTGCAGACCGGCCTTGTGCGCGAACGCGGCGTCCCCCACGTACGGCTGGTGCGTGTCCCGGGAGAGGTTGGCCAGTTCGGTGACCCCCTGGGCCACGCGCGTCATCTCGGCGAGCTTGCCCCCCGGCAGCACCGGCATGTCGAGCTTGGTGGCCAGGTTCCCGACGACGGCGAACAGGTCCGCGTTGCCCGCGCGCTCGCCGTACCCGTTCGCGGTGCACTGCACGTGGGTGGCGCCCGCCTGCACCGCTGCCACGCTGTTGGCCACGGCGCAGCCGGTGTCGTCCTGGCAGTGGATCCCCACCCGCAGACCGGTGCGCGCGATGACCTCGCCGACGGTCTCGGCCAGCCGCATGGGCAGCTGCCCGCCGTTGGTGTCGCAGAGCACGGCGACGTCGGCGCCTGCCCCGCCCGCGGCTTCGAGCACGCGCAGCGCGGTGTCCGGGTCGTGGTCGTAGCCGTCGAAGAAGTGCTCGGCGTCGAGGAACACCCGCCGGCCCTCGGCGACCAGGTGCCGCACGGTGTCGGAGACCATGGCGCAGGCCTCGGCGACCTCGGTGCGCAGCGCCCGTTCGATGTGCCTGCGGTCGGCCTTGGCCACCAGCGTGACCACGGGGGCCCGGGCGTCGAGCAGGGCGCGCACCTGCTGGTCGTCCTCGGCCCGGGCACCGGGCCGCCGCGTCGCCCCGAACGCGACGAGCGCGGCGTGCTGCGGTTCGAGCTCCTGCGCGGCGCGGTGGAAGAACTCGGTGTCCTTGGGCAGCGCGCCCGGCCAGCCGCCTTCGATGAACCCGACGCCGAGCGAGTCCAACTGCCGCGCCACCGCGAGCTTGTCGGTGACCGAGTAGGAGATGCCTTCCCGCTGGGCCCCGTCCCGCAACGTGGTGTCGTAAACGTGGAACGAGTCGCCCAGAGGGGTCGCTGCCGGGGTCGTGCGCGTCACTGCCTGCTCCTCGACTGGTTCAGTGTTGCTGACTGCGTGCTGACTGCGTGCCTGGCCGTGGCAACAAAAAAGACCCCCCGCGGGATGCGAGAGGTCTGCGCGCCGGGGAGTGCGGAGTCTCCTACCCGGCGCGCCCGCCAATAATGGTGATGCGGTAAGCCACGCCGCTATGCTGCCACATCCGGCAAGCGGGATCACTCGTCGGGCGCCGCTTCCCGCATGTTGAACGATTCGCGCACCGTCGCCGACCCGCGGGGTCCGCTGCTGCCCGCGGACGTTCGCGCAGTTCAGGCCGCGCGGCGGCGCGAGCGGCCGCCACCGCGGAGCTCGAGCTGTGCGTCCGGTCACACCACCGCGGTGGTCGCGGCAGCGGCCGGCGGGGACCACCGGGCACGCGAGCGGGAACGCCGACGCGAGAACACCAGCGCGGGGACGCCGCAGCTCGGGAACGCCAACGGGGCCGCGCACACGCGTGTCGGGTGCCTTCCGCGGAAGGCACCCGACACGGCAGCGGTGCGCACGACCGGACGGCCGCGGGCGGGCGCGTCAGGCGCTGTTGCTCGACACGGCGACCTCCCGCGAGGAGACCAGCGCCGCGAGCCGGTCACCGATCGCCTGGGTCGTCCCCGGGGCGGCGTGATCGCGCGTGGCCAGGTCGAAGGAGATCGAGGCCTCCACCCGCCGCGCGGCCTCGGCCGCGCCGAGCTGGTCGAGCAGCATCGCCAGCGACAGCACGGTCGCGGTCGGATCGGCCGCGCCGTGCCCGGCGATGTCCGGGGCACTGCCGTGCACCGGCTCGAACATGCTCGGGTTCCGGCCGGTGGCGTCGATGTTGCCGCTGGCCGCCAGACCGATACCGCCGGTCACCGCGCCGGCGATGTCGGTGAGGATGTCGCCGAACAGGTTGTCGGTGACGATGACGTCGAACCGGCCCGGGTCGGTGACCAGGTGGATCGTGGCCGCGTCCACGTGCTCGTAAGCCACGGTCACGTCCGGGTACTGCAGGGACACCTCCTCCACCACGCGCGACCACAGCGATCCCGCGTGGCTGAGCACGTTCGTCTTGTGCACCAGGGTCAGGTGCTTGCGCGGGCGCACGTTGGCGCGCGCGAACGCGTCGCGCACCACGCGCTCCACCCCGAACGCCGTGTTCAGGCTGACTTCGGTGGCCACCTCCTGCGGCGTGTCCTTGCGCAGGAGCCCACCGTTGCCCGCGTAGGGACCCTCGGTCCCCTCCCGGACCACCACCATGTCGATCTCGCCCGGATCGCTGACCGGGCTGGACACGCCCGGGTACAACCGCGCCGGGCGCAGGTTCACGTGGTGGTCGAGTTCGAACCGCAGCCGCAGCAGCAGACCGCGCTCGAGGATCCCGCTGGGCACCGAGGGGTCACCGACGGCGCCGAGCAGGATCGCGTCCTGCTCGCGCAGTTCCCCGAGGACGGACTCGGGCAACAGCTCCCCCGTCGCGTGCCACCGAGCGGCTCCCAGGTCGTAGCGAGTGATCTCGGCGTCCGGGACGACCTCACCGAGGACCTTCAGCGCCTCGGTCACCACCTCCGGCCCGATCCCGTCACCGGGGATCACAGCGAGCCGCATCTACACACCTCCCGAGCGAACACCCCGTGTCGCGGGGCCTCGAAACCGTTGCGCCGAAGGCTACTCGTTCCCGTGGCGGCGGCCGCAGGCCGACCCACCTAGTGGTTCACATATCCCACTCGGTGGGACGACCTGCCCACCCCGCTCGTCACTCGAAGCTCACCGTACGCACGATGCGCGCGCCGACCGCGTTACCGATCGGCTCCAACACGCCGGCGTCCACCGGACGGTCCACGCGCAGCAGCATGACGGCGTTGTCCCGCTCGGTAGTCTGGCTGACCGTGGCGGCGTCGATGTTCACGCCGACCTCGCCGAGCAGGGTTCCGACCTTGCCCATGACACCGGGGCGGTCCGGGTACTCCAGCAGCAGGATGTTGCCCTCGGCGCGCAGGTCGAAGTGCCGCTCGTTGACCTCGACGACCTTCTCGACGAGGTTCGAACCGGTCAGCGCGCCCGACACGCGGGCGATCGAGCCGTCCGGCATGCCGGCGCGGACGGTCACGAGGCTGCGGTGGTTCGGGCTCTCGGGGCTCTTCTGCACCTCCACCGACACGCCGAGCTCCTCGGCCATCTGCGGCGCGTTGACGAAGGTGACCTGGCTCTCCACCGCTCCGGCGAAGACGCCCCGCAGAGCGGCCAGCTGCAGCACGGAGACGTCCTCGTCCGCGAGCTCGCCGCACGCCTCGACCGTGACCGAGGTGGGGGTGGTGCCCGCCAGGGAGGCCAGCAGCTGCCCCAGCTTCTGCGTCAGCGGCAGGTACGGGCGCACCTCCTCGCCGACGGCACCGCCCTGGACGTTGACCGCGTCCGGCACGAACTCGCCGGCCAGCGCCAGGCGCACCGACTTCGCCACGTCGATGCCCGCGCGGTCCTGCGCCTCCACGGTGGAGGCGCCCAGGTGCGGGGTCACCACGACGTTGGGCTGCTCGAACAGCGGGCTGGAGGTGGTGGGCTCCTCCTTGAACACGTCGATGCCCGCACCGCCGACGTGCCCGTTGCGCACCGCGTCGGCCAGCGCCTCCTCGTCGACGAGCCCGCCGCGGGCGGCGTTGACGATGATGACGCCCTGCTTGGTCTTCTTGAGCTCCTCCGCGCCGATGAGCCCCAGCGTCTCCGGGGTCTTGGGCAGGTGGATGGAGATGGCGTCCGCGCGGGAGAGCAGCTCGTCCAAGCTCACCAGCTCGATGCCCAGTTGGGCGGCGCGCGCCTTGGACACGTAGGGGTCGTAGGCGATGATCTTGGCCTCGAAGGAGGCCAACCGGTGCGCCACCAGCTGGCCGATCTTGCCGAGGCCCACCACGCCGATGGTCTTCTGGTTGAGCTCGACGCCGGTGTAGGCGCTGCGCTTCCACTCGCCGCCGCGCAGGCTCTGGTCCGCGGCCGGCACGTTCCGCGCCACGGACAGCAGCAGGGCGATGGCGTGCTCAGCGGCCGACACGATGTTCGAGGTGGGCGCGTTGACCACCATGACGCCGCGCTCGGTCGCGGCCGGTACCTCCACGTTGTCCAGGCCGACACCGGCGCGAGCGACCACCTTCAGCTGGGTGGTCGCGGCCAGGACCTCGGCATCGACCTTCGTGGCGGAGCGGACCAGCAGCGCGTCGGCGTCGGCCACTGCCTCCAGCAGCGCGGGGCGGTCGGTACCGTCGACCTGGCGCACCTCGACCTCGTTGCCCAGCGCCTCGATCACCGACGGCGCCAGCTTTTCTGCGATCAGCACGACAGGACGGCTTGCATTGGTCACGAGAAAGCTCCATTGCGAGGGATCACGGTCGATGCACGGGCACCTCGTTGTGTCCCGAACGCGGCGCAGTCTAGCGACAATTTGAGAACTCGTTCACAAGGGTGTAGCCCGGATCACCGCGAAGAATATTGCTCTTTCGTGAATCTTCGCAGGTCAGCAAGGCCATCGCGCGGGTACTCGAGTGTCGCCCGAATGGATCAGCCGCGGGGCCGTCAGGGCTCGTCGAATTCGCCGTCCTTGGCCCCCGCGACGAACGCGTCCCACTCCTCCGGGGTGAACACCAGCACCGGACCTTCCGGATCGGCACCGTTGCGCATCCCGATGTAACCGTCGACGAACGCGATCTCCACTCCCGGTTCCGCCGGGTCGTCGGTGCTCGGAATCCACTCCGCAGCGCTGAAATCGAGATCGTCGCGGATGTGCGCCTTGTCGTCGTAGGTCTCGTCGTCCTCTGGCACGCTGCGAACTCTAGCGCCCACGCAGCGGAACCGGGCAACGCGGCCCGCGACCCCGCCGCGCCGGGAAGTGCGGCGGGGTCGCGGACGAGCTCAGCGCGCGGACTCCCTCACTTCATCGTCCAGGACATCAGCGAGCGCAGCTCGCGACCGACCTCCTCGATCTGGTGCTCGTTGCCCTGCTGCTGCAGCCGGTTGAAGTTCGGGCGGCCGTTGTCGTCCTCGGACACCCACTCCTTGGCGAAGCTGCCGTCCTGGATCTCGCCGAGGACCTTGCGCATCGACTCCTTGACGTGGTCGTCGACGACCCGCGGACCGCGGGTGAGGTCGCCGTACTCGGCGGTGTCGCTGCAGGAGTAGCGCTGCCCGGCGATGCCGCCCTCGTACATGAGGTCGACGATCAGCTTGAGCTCGTGCAGCACCTCGAAGTAGGCGATCTCCGGCTGGTAGCCCGCCTCGACGAGCACCTCGAAGCCGTTCTGCACCAGCGCGCTCGTGCCGCCGCAGAGCACCGCCTGCTCGCCGAACAGGTCGGTCTCGGTCTCCTCGGTGAAGGTCGTCTTGATGACGCCGGCGCGGGCACCGCCGATGCCGGCCGCGTAGGCCAGCGCCAGCGCCTGGGCCCGCCCGGAGGGGTCCTGCTCCACGGCGATCAGGCACGGCACGCCCTTGCCGTCGACGAACTGCCGCCGCACCAGGTGGCCCGGCCCCTTCGGCGCGACCATCGCCACGTCCACATCGGACGGCGGCTGGATCAGGTCGTAGCGGATGTTGAAGCCGTGGCCGAAGAACAGCGCGTCACCGCTCTTCAGGTTCGGCGCGATGTCGTTGGCGTAGATCTCGCGCTGCTTGGTGTCCGGCGTCAGGAGCATGATGACGTCGGCCTCGGCCGCGGCCTCGGCGACGGTGGCCACGCGCAGACCGTCCTCCTCGGCCTTCTGGCGCGACTTCGAGCCCTCGTGCAGGCCGATCCGCACGTCCACGCCCGAGTCCCGCAGGCTCAGCGCGTGCGCGTGGCCCTGACTGCCGTAGCCGATCACGGCCACCTTGCGGCTCTGGATGATGCCGAGGTCGGCGTCGGCTTCGTAGAAAGTCTCAGCTGCCAATGGTCCTCTTCCTTTCCGGCTGTGCTCGTCACCGCACGGGGGCGGTGGCCGTGATCGATTTGGGGCCGCGACCGATCGCGATGGTGCCGGACTGCACCATCTCGCGGATCCCGTACGGCTCCAACATGCGCAGCAACGCGTCGAGCTTGTCGGCGGTGCCCGTGGCCTCCACGGTCAGCGCCTCCGGCGAGGCGTCCACCACCTTGGCGCGGAACAGCTGCACGGTCTCCAGGACCTGGCTGCGCACCGAGGCGTCACCCCGGACCTTGACCAGCAGCAGCTCGCGACGCACCGCCGAGTCCTCCTCGAGCTCGACGATCTTGATCACGTTGACCAGTTTGTTGAGTTGTTTGGTGACCTGTTCCAGCGGTTGCTCGTCGACCGAGACGACGATGGTCATCCGGGAGATCTCCGGGTGCTCCGTCGGCCCCACCGCCAGCGACTCGATGTTGAAGTTGCGCCGGGAGAACAGCCCGGACACGCGGGCCAGCACCCCGGGCACGTTCTCCACCAGCACGCTCAACGTGTGTCGGCTCATCGGCGCGCTCACCCCTTGTCCTCGTCGAACAGCGGGCGAATACCACGCGCCGCCATGATCTCGTCGTTGCTCGTACCAGCCGCCACCATCGGCCACACCTGGGCGTCCTTGCCCACCACGAAGTCGATCACGACCGGTTGGTCGTCGATCTCCATCGCACGCTTGATGACGCTGTCGACGTCCTCTTCGGACTCGCACCGCAGGCCGACGCACCCGTGCGCCTCGGCCAGCAGCTTGAAGTCCGGGATCCGGTGCTGGTGGCTGCCGAGGTCACTGTTCGAGTAACGCTCGGCGTAGAAGAGGTTCTGCCACTGCCGGACCATACCGAGGTTGCCGTTGTTGATGATCGCCACCTTGATGGGGATGCCCTCGATGGCGCAGGTGGCCAGCTCCTGGTTGGTCATCTGGAAGCACCCGTCGCCGTCGACCGCCCAGACCGGCGCGTCCGGGCGCCCCGCCCGGGCCCCCATCGCGGCGGGAACGGCGTAGCCCATCGTTCCCAGCCCGCCGGAGTTCAACCAGGTGCGGGGGGCGTCGTAGCCGATGAACTGCGCGGCCCACATCTGGTGCTGGCCGACGCCCGCGACGTAGACCGCGTCGTCACCCCCGAGCGCGCCGAGCCGCTCGATCACGTGCTCCGGGGAGAGGCTGCCGTCGGCCGGCTGCTGGTAGCCCAGCGGGAAGCGGGAGCGCCAGTCGTCGAGCTGCTCCCACCAGGCGGACAGGTCGCTGCTGCCGTTCTCCGCCCGGTGCTCGGCCACGGCCTCGTCGAGCTCGGTGAGCACCTCGGCGCAGTCCCCGACGATGGGCACGTCGGCGTGCCGGTTCTTGGAGATCTCGGCCGGATCGATGTCGGCGTGCACGACCGTGGCGTCCGGGGCGAACGAGGAGAGCTGCCCGGTGACCCGGTCGTCGAACCGGGTGCCGAGCGCGACGAGCAGGTCCGCCCGCTGCATCGCCGCGACCGCGGCGACCGTGCCGTGCATGCCGGGCATGCCCAGGTGCTGGGGGTGCGAGTCCGGGAACGCGCCGCGCGCCATCAGCGTGGTCACGACCGGGATCCCGGTGCGTTCCGCGACGGCCCGCAGTTCCTCGTGCGCCCCGGCCTTGATGACGCCGCCGCCCACGTAGAACACCGGCCTGCGCGCCTGGCCCATGAGACGCGCGGCCTCCCGCACCTGCTTGTTGTGCGGCTTGCTCGTCGGGCGGTAACCGGGCAGGCGCATCTCCGGCGGCCAGGAGTAGGACGCGCTCGCCTGCTGCACGTCCTTCGGGATGTCCACCAGCACCGGGCCGGGACGGCCGGTCGAGGCCAGGTAGAACGCCTCGGCGATCACGCGCGGGATGTCGTCGGGGTCGGTGACCAGGAAGTTGTGCTTGGTCACCGGCAGGGTGATGCCGCAGATGTCGGCTTCCTGGAAGGCGTCGGTACCGATCATCCCGGTGCTCTGCTGACCGGTGATGGCCACGAGCGGGACCGAGTCCATGTTCGCGTCCGCGAGGGCCGTGACGAGGTTCGTCGCACCGGGGCCGGAGGTGGCCATGCAGACCCCCACCTTGCCCGTGGCCTGGGCGTATCCGGTCGCCGCGTGCCCGGCGCCCTGCTCGTGCCGCACGAGGACGTGGCGCAGGCTCCCGGAGTCCAGCAGCGGGTCGTAGGCAGGCAGGATCGTTCCGCCCGGCAACCCGAAGACCATCTCGCAGCCCACGGCCTCCAGCGAGCGCACGAGGGCACGCGCCCCGGTCGTGCGCACGGGAGCACCTTCGGGAGGAGCGGGTTTCGGACGGGGGCTCGGCGACGCCGCCGAGTCCTCTTTCTGTCGGGTGTTGGCGCTGGTCATGGACTCTGCCTCGCGATCAGGAGTGGGCCGGAACACGAAAAAACCCCCGCCGGCCGAGACATGGCCTTGCGAGGGTTGGGCGCGTCGACGCTGCGAACTCCCTAGGCGTCGACGCGCCCCGGAAGTACGAGAATGTCGTTCGGTCGCAGCATGCCGCGAACATTAGTCGGATCCACTGCACGCGGTCAAACCTGCGGGAGAAAGCTCCCGCATCGCGGGACGCGAGGTCTCAGCGCAGCGGGTACGAGCGCACCTGCGGCAGCCCGCCCGCACGCTCTCCGCGACCCACCCGCCCGGGGTGAGACCATGGAGGCGTGAGCGACGAGCACGACACCTCCGCCGCGGACACCGGCGAGACCGGCGCTCCCGCGAGCGGTGCCGACGCGGCCAGCGCAACCGCCGGGGCTGACGAGTCCGGTGCCACCGGGACGGCCGGCGCCGACGGCGGCGCGGACGCCCCCGCAGCGCGCCCCGGCGCCGAGGGGACGCGCGACCGGAGCGCGAGCGGTTCGGCCGCGGAGGACGGGTCCGCAGGTGCGAGCGGTGAGGCCGCCGAGACCGGATCCGCAGGCGGGAACGAGCGGGACCAGCAGACGAGCGCCGCACCGGCGGAGGACCTCCCCGCATCCCTCGCGATCCGGGTCAGCCGGGACTCGCTGCTGGCGCCGCTGGCCATCGCCGTGTGCGCGACGCCCGTGGCCACCCTCGCGGGAGGCCCCGCACCGCTGCTCTACCTCGTCCCCATCGCGCTGGCGGTGTGGATCGTGCGCAGCGAAACCCTCGTCGACGCCGGCGGTCTGACCGTGCGCACCCCGCTGCGCACCCGGCGGATCGCGTGGGAGCAGCTGCGCTCGCTGCGGCTGCGCGAGCACGGCTGGATCAGCGCCGTGCTCGACTCGGAGCGGCAGGTGCGGTTGTCGGGCGTGCGGACGCGGGACGTGCCGAAGCTCGCGCTGATGAGCGGTGGGCGGCTGCCCAACCCTGAACAGCAGGAGTAGTGTTTCTGGCACCGCCGACGTTGTGCGCCCACAAGGCGCGAACCTCGCACACGCCGGTCGGTGGCCCCTACCGGTCGGACGCGGACCTGCACCTCGGGCCGCGCGTTTCCCCGTCCGCCGGATGTCGAACACGGCGGCGTGGCGGTGGCCGGGCACCGGGCGGCCGACGACTAGCGCATTCGGAAAGGCTGGTGTGGCAATGCCCCAGTTGCGCTCACGCACCACGACACACGGCCGGAACGCCGCCGGGGCCCGCGCGCTCTGGCGCGCCACCGGGATGGGCGATGACGACTTCGGCAAGCCGATCGTCGCGATCGCCAACTCGTACACCCAATTCGTGCCCGGCCACGTGCACCTTCGCGACCTGGGGGACGTCGTGGCCGAGTCCGTCCGCGAAGCCGGAGGCGTGCCGCGCGAGTTCCACACCATCGCCGTCGACGACGGCATCGCGATGGGGCACAGCGGCATGCTGTACTCCCTGCCCTCGCGGGAGATCATCTCCGACTCCGTGGAGTACATGGTCAACGGGCACAAGGCCGACGCGCTGGTGTGCATCTCCAACTGCGACAAGATCACCCCGGGCATGTTCAACGCGGCGATGCGGCTGAACATACCGACGGTGTTCGTCTCCGGCGGGCCGATGGAGGCCGGCAAGGCCGTGGTGGTCGACGGGGTGGCGCAGGCGCCCACCGACCTGATCACCACGATCGCCGCCTCTGCCAGCGACCAGGTGGACGACGAGGGGCTGACCGAGGTCGAACGCTCGGCCTGCCCCACCTGCGGTTCCTGCTCGGGCATGTTCACCGCCAACTCGATGAACTGCCTGACCGAGGCGCTCGGGCTCGCGCTGCCCGGCAACGGTTCGACCCTGGCCACGCACTCCGCGCGCCGCGCGCTGTTCCAGCAGGCCGGCAGCACGGTGGTGGAGCTGGCCAAGCAGTACTACGGCGAGGACGACGACTCCGTCCTGCCGCGGTCGATCGCGAACGGCCACGCCTTCCAGAACGCGATGGCGCTGGACATGGCCATGGGCGGCTCGACGAACACGGTGCTGCACACGCTCGCCGGCGCGCAGGAGGGCGAGATCGACTTCGCCCTCGAGGACATCGAGGACACCAGCCGGCGCGTGCCCTGCCTGTGCAAGGTGAGCCCGAACTCCAACTACCACATGGAGGACGTGCACCGCGCCGGCGGCATCTCCGCCATCCTCGGCGAGCTGGACCGCGCCGGCCTGCTGCACCGCGACGTGCGCTCGGTGCACAGCCCCGATCTCGACTCCTGGCTGGCGGCCTGGGACATCCGCGCGGCCGAGCCGTCCGAGCAGGCCCGGGAGCTGTTCCACGCCGCTCCCGGCGGGCAGCGCACCACCGAGGCGTTCTCCCAGAGCAACCGGTGGTCCTCGCTCGACACCGACGGCGAGTCCGGGTGCATCCGCGACTACGAGCACGCCTACACCGTCGACGGCGGCCTGGCCGTGCTGCGCGGGAACATCGCCGAGGAGGGCGCGGTGGTCAAGACCGCGGGCGTGGACGAGGCGCTGTGGCGGTTCGAGGGCCCGGCGCGCGTGGTGGAGAGCCAGGAGCAGGCCGTCTCGGTCATCCTCAACCGCGAGGTGCAGCCGGGCGACGTGCTGGTGATCCGCTACGAAGGCCCCTCGGGCGGGCCCGGGATGCAGGAGATGCTGCACCCCACGGCGTTCCTCAAGGGCGCCGGCCTCGGTGAGAAGTGCGCGCTGATCACCGACGGGCGCTTCTCCGGCGGCACGTCCGGGCTGTCGATCGGGCACGTCTCCCCGGAGGCGGCCAGCGGCGGCGCGATCGGGCTGATCGAGGACGGCGACCGCGTGCGCATCGACGCCCACGACCGCGAGCTGGAGCTGCTCGTCCCCGACGAGGTGCTCACCGAGCGGCGCGCGAAGATGCAGGCCAGCGAGGCCCCGTGGCAACCGGTCGACCGGGAGCGGCCGGTCACCCGCGCATTGCAGGCCTACGCCCGGTTCGCCACCTCCGCCTCCTACGGCGCCGTGCGCGACGTCACGCTGTGACGCTCAGCGGCCGCGGCCGCCACATTGGACTCGTTCCAGTGTGCGCAATTTTCATGAAAATTGCGCACACTGGAAGAGTTCCAGAAAAGAAACCGCAGGTCGGCGGGGATTTTCGGTCACAAACCCTGATACAGCAGGACGAACACGGCAGCCGTGGCGCCGGCGGCGACGAGCAGGCCCAGCGCGCCGAAGAGCACCGGGCGGCGGAACCACACCCGGCCCTTGTCGACCGCCACCCGACCGGGCCCGGTGAACATCAGGGCCAGCGCCGCGACGCCGAGCACGGCCGGGAACTCCACGCCCTCCGGCGCGAAGAAGCCGGAACCGCGGTTCGCGATGACGGCCGAAGCCATGACGCCGAGCACACCGGCCGCCGCCAGCGGCGTGAACAAGCCCAGGACGAGCAGCGCTCCCGCCGCCACTTCGGTGATCCCCGTGACCAGCGAGAGCGTCTCCGGCTCGGCGAATCCCATGCTGCGCAGCGCGTCGGCGAACCCCGCGCGGCCGGGACCGCCGAACGCGCCGAAGAGCTTCTGCGCGCCGTGCACCGCGAACACCGCGCCGAGACCGAGCCGCAGCACGAGCAGGCCGAGGTCGGCGCCGGCGGTCCACGGCGCCGGCCGGTGCGGCACCTCCGCGTAGAAGTCCTCGTCCCGCCCGCGCAGCAGGGGCGGTTCGCCGTCGGTGTACCCGTCGTCGTCGTAGTAGTCGTAACCGGAAGGGCCACCGGGTTCCGCGGTGGGCGCGGGCTGCGTTCCGCGGGCTCCGCCGCCCGGCACGACCCGGGTCTGCGCCCCGGACGCACCGGGACCGTGGTCGCTGAAGTCCGCATCCTCGGGGCGATCATCTCGCGTCCTCACGCGCGCAGAGGTTAGGTGATGTCGCCCGTTCGTGCGACCCCTGCGGGAAAATCAGCACTCCTCCACCACTGCCGGCAGCGGCACGCCGGAGCTCGCGCGAAGCTTCCCCGCGTGGATGGAGCACCTCCCCGGTGATGCGCAGTCGCCAGCGTGCGCTGACGGCCACCCCTGCACCCCGCGGAGGTCTTGCGCCGATCCGCACCCGCACCTGGCCGCGACAGGCGTTCCGCAGCCGGCACAACCGCGAACGCGCGCACCTCCGCCCACATCCGGGCACATCCGGCAATTCGCATACCTGCACCGGCGAGATCCGCGATCGAATACGCTCAGCGCGACAGGCCGCCCCCGCGGTCGTCGTGCGGTTGCGCAGCTCCGCTCCGAGGAAGGTTTCACGGGGTGAGCGAGAACCTCTTCGGCGTCGCGGGCACGGAGGAGCAAGCCCGCCATGAGCAAGTCCCGCACCGGAAACAACTCCCTCGTGCCGCGCTTCCTGGGCGCCGCGGTCTGCTTCTTCCCCGCGGCGTGCTGTTGGGCGCTGATCGCGGTCATCACGACTTCTCCCGGGACTGGTGCCACCGTTCAAGGCGACACCTTGCGCTCCGGCCACGCCACCGCCACGCACTGCTCGTCGACCGGCCTGCTCTACCTCGACCTGAAGGAACAGTGTCGCCTCGAGGTCACCCGGGACGACGGCACAAGCACCACCGCGACCAGTGAAGTGGGCGACTTCGCCAGCGAGGACATCGGACAACGCGTGCGTGCGACCCTGCACGAGGTTTCCAACGGGCAGGGCGGCACGACGCGGGATGTTGTGGCCCGCGACGTCGACCGCCCCTGGGCCTGGCTCGGTTGGGTGCTCTCGATTCCGCTCTTCCTGATCACCGGCCTCTTCATCGTCAGCGGCTTGGTCTTCCTCAAACCGCCGAAGCCGGACGGGAAGAAGCGCAGGGGGCAACCGGCGAACGCCCCGGTCAACCAGCAGCAGTAGAAGGAGCGGCCCCTCCCGACACGGAACCACCAGCGCGCATCGGGTCCGCACGGGCGGCCGGCACCAGTATCCTCGACCGGTATGGCGGTTCCGTTCCGAACGCGACGCGCCCTGCTCGCCGCAGCGGCAGCGCTGGGCCTCGCCCTGGCGGGGTGCGCCCAGTTCCCGGACGAGCACCCGCGCCAGTGGAGCGAGCAGCCCCGGCTCGACCCGCAGGCCGGTCCGGAACCGTCCTACGAGGGCGAGGCCCCACCGCTCACCGCGCAACCGCCCCCGCCGTCCGCGGGGGACGGCGGGCGACCGGCCGAGCCCGTGGGCTGCCACGACCCGGACCCGGCGGTGCAGGCCACGTGCCTCGAACCCGTCGGCGCCGTGACGACGCTGCCGGACGGGAACAGCGCCCTCGTCGCCGAACGCGCCACCGGCCGCGTGCTGCGCGTGCAGCGCGGCACCGAACCCGTCGAGATCGCCCGCGTCCCCGTGGACACCTCCGGTGGCGGTGGCCTGACCGGCCTGACGCTGTCCCCGAGCTACGCCGAGGACGAGCTCGTCTACGCCTACGCGAGCACCCCCACCGACAACCGGGTGCTGCGCATCGCCCCGGGTGAACCGCCCGAACCGGTGCTCACCGGCATCCCGAAGGGCCCCGAGCACAACGCGGGCGCGATCGGCACCGACGGGCTCGGAGCCCTGCTCGTGGCCACCGGCGACGCCGGCGATCCGGGTCGGGCCGCCGACCGCTCCTCGCTGGCGGGCAAGGTGCTGCGCATCGACGGGCTCGGCGCACCGCCGGAGGACAACCCGGACCCGCGCTCAGCCGTGGTGACCTCCGGCCTGGCGGAGCCCGGCGGGATGTGCGGGTCGGCCGACTCGGGCGGCCTGTGGGTCACCGACCGCGGGGGCCCGCAGGACGCGCTGCAGCAGGTGCGCTTCGGCCGCCCCCTGGACGCGCCCGAGTGGACCTGGCGCAACGCCCCGGGGGTGAGCGGCTGCGCCGCCGACGCCTCCACGGTCGTCGTGGCGCTGCAGGACGCCCGCGCGCTGTACACGCTCACCCCGGCGGGCGGCGGCACGTTCACCGGCGAACCCACGCAGGTCATGCACGACACCTACGGCCGGTTCTCCGCGGCCACGCTGGGCAGCGACGGCCTCGTGTGGGCGGGCACGGCCAACCGCCACGCGGGCGATCCGGTCTCCAGCGACGACCGGGTGCTGCGCATCCAACCGCCGAAGGGCGGCGCCGCCGGCAAGGACTGACCGGGCGCAGCGGGCGGCGGCCTCCGCATCCGCGTTCCCAGCCGCGCGGTGCGGTCGTCACACGTGACGACCGCACCGCGCGGCGCATCACGCTTGGTTCGCGGACAACGTGCGGATCGCCGCCCCCGCGAACTGACGCGCGGTCTCACAAGCGGGCGGCTCATCTTGCGAATTGGGCCCAGTTCTGAGCTTCAACGATTGGCCGCCAGCAACATCCACGTACGCTGTACACATATCGTGCGGCCCACTTGTGTTATCACCGTATTCAAGTCTGATCGCGCGGTACCCCTCAACCCGAGGCAAATCAACCGGACGCGAGGACTCCATGGACCCGCCCGTCCACCGATCGATTCCATGGTTCGTCACGACGCCCAGTGATACCGTACCCCCATAAGTGGGTGAATAGTAGCAACTCGTACCTTCCTCATTCGCGCCTGACACAACCGAAACCGGTTGTGGCGGGGACTTCACCCGCAGCTCAGCCAGCTTCGACTGCGAAATCAGGTCGCACGGCTTTACCTCGTCCAAGGACAACTCCCGCGGGCGATCCGAGGAACCACACGCCGTCGCCAACCCCGCCAGCACCAACACTGTGGACACTAACCGCGCCCCACGACCACTCATCCGTAATACCGCACCTTCAGCTCGGCGACGTGCGCTTGATAACGCTCGATCAACAACGGGGCCACCTCGGCGACCCGCGCGACGAACTCCCGCTCGCTCAGCTGCCGCACGGTACCGGGGCGCAGTGACGCGGTGAACTCCTGCATCCCCACGGTGGCCAGCGTGATGCGGCCGTCGCTGGACTCCGCGCTCGCCTCGACCGCGCGCACGTCCTCCTCGAAGTTGAAGTCGTGCTGGTCGTTCGGTTCGACGTTCAGGTTCGTCGTGCTGATCGCTTCCTTGTACTGCCGCAGCCAGCCCGTGTAGAGCCGGCGGGCGAGGCCCGCCAAGGCGCGTTCCAGGTAGCGCTCATCGATGAACTCGTACACGCTCTCGCCGAAGGTGAGCGCGACCTCCCGCTGGTTCCGGAGCTCGGCGTCGAGTTCCACACCGGGAGCGCTCGCGCGCACCCGAATGTTGTCCAGTCGTTCCGCCAATTCACCCACTGCGCTGCTCCTGCCTAGTTGACCCCACCGAGCCCGCCGCGCCCGGTCACCGCATCGCCTTCCATCCCCGCCAGTGCCGGCCGCGCCGAGACGAACGCGCTCCGATCCGACTGGACCTCCCCGGGAACGCCGTTCAGCGCCCGGGCGACTTTGCTCCCGGACTCCCGGGTCTCCTTGGTGAGCTTGTCGATCCCGTCCTTCATGGAGCGCATGACCTGCTCGACCGAGCCGCCTTCCCTGGTCATCTTCGCCGCGTCCATCCCGGCGGCCCCCATAGCACCGGCCGCGCCCACCGCCGCGATCCCGGCCGAGGCCCCGGCGCTGAACGGGACCGCACCGATCGCCGCCACAGCAGAGGCGACCGAAAAGACGAACTTCAGCTCGTTCTTGCCGCAGCTGGCGACGTTGTCCAAACCGTCGAGCGTCTCCTGCGCGAGAGTCCTAATGTCCTGATCCGTGTTTTGCCATCGCGCCTGATCCGCTTCGAGCGCACCCTTCAGCACCCCGAGCAGCAGGAACTGGTTCTTGGACACCGAGGGGAACGGGTCGAGGAAGTTCTTCTTGAAGTTGTCCGCGGCCTCACCGGTCCATCCCTCCAACGTGTCCCCCGCGCCGTCGATCCGGTTCAGGTCCGGATTCGCCGGGATCGGTTTGTCCCCGATCGGATCCTTCATCTCCCCGGAGGACAACTGCTCCATCGCCGCGGCCAGATCCTCGATCGGTGCGTCGTAGGAACTGGGATCGGGGATGCGCGTGAACGGCTCGAAGAGCGGCACGGCCGCTCCCTCGTACTTCTGCTGGATGTCCTCGTAGCGGATCGGTGGTGGCGCCTTGGAATCGGCCTGCCGCTGCATCATCTGCTGGTACTCCACCTCAGCGGCACGCTGCTCGATCTGCTTCGCCTGCGCCACCAGCTGTTCGGAACTCACGTGTTCACTCCGGTTTCGGTTCGCCGCGCTCGTCGATGATCCGCTGCAGCTCCGCCGCGGCGGCCCGGTCGTCCTCCTCGTACTGCTCCGCTGCCTGGTTCAACGTCTCGGCGGTGTCGTCGAGGTTGTTCCGGGTGTTGCGCAACAGCTCGATGACGGCCTCGTGGGCCTGCTGGTACTTGCCGAACACAGCGCCCTCATCGGCCACCAACTCCTGCGGAACGGCCGGAATCCCGTCGACCACGCCCTGCGCGCTCTCGCAGTTGCCGACTGCCGTGCCGTACGCTCCGGCCACCGTGGGCAGGTCGGATTTGGCGACGCGTTTCAGCCCGTACAGGTCGACGCCGAACTCCTTGCCCGTGTTCGCCATGGTGTCTCCCCAATCTGTTGATCACCGGCATGCTATGACGCGAATCCCGCGCCGTGTCCCGAAACGCACGAAGAAGGCCGGAGACCTCGCGGGCCTCCGGCCTTCTTGTCGATAAGCGCAGCGCGTTTGCCGCAGCGCGTTTGCCGCAGCGCGTTTGCCGCAGCGCGTTTGCCGCAGGGCGTTCGCTGCCGGCAAACCTGCACGGTCGCTCGTTACTGGCAGGCCTCCAGGATCAGCTCGCGGACCCGCTTGGCGTCGGCCTTCCCGCCGGTGGCCTTCATGACCGCGCCGACGACCGCACCGGCGGCCTGGACCTTGCCGCCGCGGATCTTCTCGGCCACGTCCGGCTGGGCGGCCAGGGCCTCGTCCACGGCCTGCTTCAGCTCCGACTCGTCGGAGACGACCTCGAGGCCGCGCGCCTTGACCACCTCGTCCGGTTCGCCCTCCCCGGCGATCACGCCGTCGACGACCTGCCGGGCGAGCTTGTTCGTCAGCGTGCCCTCGTTCTCCATCGCGATCACCCGCGCCACCTGCGCCGGGGTGATCGGCAGGTCCCGCAGCTCCACACCGCGCTCGTTGGCCTGCTGGGTCAGGTAGGCGACCCACCAGGAGCGGGCCTGGTCGGAGGAGGCGCCCGCGTCGACCGTTTCGGCGATGACGTCGAGCGCCCCGGCGTTGACCAGGTCGCGCAGCTGCTCGTCGGAGAGCTGCCACTCCTCCTGCACGCGCTTGCGCCGCTCCCACGGCAGCTCGGGCAGGGTCTGCTGCAGCTGTTCGACCCACTCGCGCGACGGGGCGATCGGCACCAGGTCGGGCTCCGGGAAGTACCGGTAGTCCTCGGAGGTCTCCTTGCGCCGCCCCGCGGCCGTGCTGCCGGTGGACTCGTCGAAGTGCCGCGTCTCCTGCACGATCTCCACGCCTTCGGTGATCGCGGCGGCTTGGCGCTGCATCTCGTAGCGGACGGCGCGTTCGATGCTGCGCAGCGAGTTGACGTTCTTCGTCTCGGTGCGCGTGCCGAACTCGCCGGTGCCCCGCGGGCCCAGCGACACGTTGGCGTCGCAGCGCAGCGACCCCTGGTCCATGCGCACGTCGGACACGTCGAGCGAGCGCAGCAGGTCGCGCAGCGCGGTCACGTACTGGCGGGCGACCTCCGGGGCCCGCTCGCCCGCACCGGTGATCGGCTTGGTGACGATCTCGATGAGCGGCACGCCGGCGCGGTTGTAGTCCAGCAGCGAGTAGTCCGCCCCGTGGATGCGGCCGTCGGCCCCGCCCATGTGCACCGACTTGCCGGTGTCCTCCTCCATGTGGGCGCGTTCGATGCCCACGCGGAACGTCTCGCCGTCGTCGAGCACCACGTCCAGGTGGCCGTCGTGCACGATCGGCTCGTCGTACTGCGAGGTCTGGAAGTTCTTCGGCATGTCCGGGTAGAAGTAGTTCTTCCGGGCGAACCGGCACCAGTCGGCGACCTCGCAGTTCAGGGCCAGGCCGATGCGGACGGCGGATTCCACCGCCTTGCCGTTCACCACCGGCAGCGCCCCCGGCAGGCCGAGGCACACCGGGCAGACCTGCGTGTTCGGCTCGGCGCCGAACGCGTTGGCGCAGGAGCAGAACATCTTCGTGGCCGTGGACAGCTCCACGTGCACCTCGAGGCCCAGCACCGGGTCGAACCGGGCGAGGACCTCGTCGAAGTCCATGATCTCGGTAGCCGTGGTCACTTGTCCTCCCCCTTGCGCAGTTCCCGCAGGGCCAGCGCGGTGCCCGTGATCAAGCTGAGTCCGGTGACGACCACGTCGACGAACACGAGCTTGTCCCTGTCGGCCTTGGCCTCCCGCAGCCGCCGCTGCAGGGTCACCACGCCGCCGACGGTCGAAGCGAGCTGGAACACGGCTTTGAGTTTGGGGTTCATCAGGCGACCTCCAGGCGGGGGATTCGATCGGTGAAGGCGCCGCCCAGCGCGGCGTCCCGGGCGGCCTCGTACGCCGCGCCGACGCGGTAGAGCCGGTCGTCGGCCATCGCCGGCGCCATGATCTGCAGCCCCACCGGGAGGCCGTCCTCGTCGGAGACGCCGGAGGGAACGCTCATCGCGGGGTTGCCGGCCAGGTTGACGGGCAGCGTGCACACGTCGCCGAGGTACATCGCCATCGGGTCGTCCACGCGCTCGCCGAGCGGGAAGGCGGTGGTCGGCGCGGTCGGCGAGACCAGCACGTCCACCGAGCCGAAGGCCGCCTCGAAGTCGCGGCTGATCAGCGTGCGCACCTTCTGGGCCTGGCCGTAGTAGGCCTCGTAGTAGCCGGCCGACAGCGCGTAGGTGCCGAGCATGACGCGGCGCTTGACCTCGTCGCCGAAGCCGGCCTCGCGGGTGGCGGACATGACCTGCTCGGCGCTGCGCTGGCCGTCGTCGCCGACGCGCAGCCCGTAGCGCATCGCGTCGAACCGGGCGAGGTTGGACGAGCACTCGCTCGGCGCGATGAGGTAGTAGGCCGCGAGGGCGTAGTCGAAGTGCGGGCAGGAGACCTCGACGACCTCGGCGCCCAGCGCGGTCAGCTGGTCCACCGCCGCCTGGAACGAGCGCAGCACGCCGCCCTGGTAGCCCTCGCCGGAGAGCTCGCGCACCACGCCGACCCGCACGCCGCTGAGGTCGGCCGCGGAGCCCTCGCGCGCGGCCCGCACCACCGGCGGCACCGGCTGGTCGATCGAGGTGGCGTCGGCCGGGTCGTGCCCGGCGATGGTCTCGTGCAGCAGCGCCGCGTCGGTCACCGTGCGCGCGCACGGGCCCACCTGGTCCAGCGACGAGGAGAAGGCGACGAGGCCGTGGCGGGACACGCCGCCGTAGGTGGGCTTGACGCCGACCGTGCCGGTCACCGCGCCGGGCTGGCGGATCGAGCCGCCCGTGTCGGTGCCGATCGCCAGCGGCGCTTCGAACGCGGCCAGCGCCGCCGCGGAGCCGCCCCCGGATCCGCCGGGGATGCGGTGCAGGTCCCACGGGTTGCGGGTCGGGCCGAAGGCCGAGTTCTCCGTGGACGAGCCCATCGCGAACTCGTCCATGTTCGTCTTGCCCAGCACGACCACGCCCGCCTCGCGCAGCTTGCCGGTCACCGTCGCGTCGTACGGCGGGGTCCACCCCTCGAGCATCTTCGAGCCGCAGGTGGTGGGCATGTCGCTGGTGGTGAGCACGTCCTTCAGCGCCAGCGGCACCCCGGCCAGCGGCGGCAGCTGCTCACCGGCGGCGCGGCGCTCGTCCACCCGCCGCGCCGCGTCCAGCGCGCCCTCGGCGTCGACGTGCAGGAACGCGTGCACGCCGGTGTCGACGGCGGCGACGCGGTCCAGGTGCGCCCGGGTGACCTCGACCGCCGAGACCTCGCCGCTGCCGAGCTTGCCCGCGAGTTCGGATGCGGTGAGCCCGGTCAGCTCACCGCCACCGGATGCGGTCGACGTCATCAAGCCTCCTCGCTGAGAATCCGCGGAACGCGGAACCGGTCTTGCTCTGCGGCCGGCGCACCGGACAGCGCTTGCTGCTGGGTCAGGCCGGGCCGCACCTCGTCCGGGCGGAACACGTTGGTCGTGGGCACCGCGTGCGACGTGGGCGGGATGTCGTCCGCGGCCACCTCGCCGATCCTGGCCACCGACTCCAGGATCACGTCGAGCTGACCGGCGAACGTGTCGAGCTCTTCGGCACTCACGGCCAGCCTGGCCAGGCCGGCGAGGTGCTCGACCTCGTCGCGGGAGATCTTGGACACTGTGCGGGCTCCTCGCTCCGATCGCAGTCCGGTTGTACACGCCCGGGCGGCCCCGGCACCTCGCGGAGGGCGCGAAACCGATCCTTCCGGAACGCTCCGCGGCCGTTCGCGCTGCCGAGCGCCACCCGATCCGGTCGTCCCGGTCGTCGACGCCGCTCCACTTCCGGCGCAGGCCGACGGCACGCGGCGAAACCGTTCGACGCTCCCAGTCTATGGCGCTACCGGCCCACGACCCGTGGGGGGCGCCGCCGCGGACCCGGCCGCGGCGGGGTCGAGCGGGTACGGTCCGCCGGCGGGAGCGCGAGCGGTTCGCCGGGTTCGCCCCGGCGGGCGCCGCGGCGCCGGAGGCGGCGATCGTTCCACTGCGCGGACGGCGGGCTGACCACGACACGCCGGGATCTGCCACAATTCCGGCGCCGGTTGTTCGCACGGGGCCCGCCCCGTGCCTGCGAAGACGCGCGGACGGCGAGGTTCCGCGCACGAAACTGGAGGCGTTGAGTCCGGTGTCCTTCCTGATCCGGGTTCAGATACCGGACCGACCGGGCACGCTCGGATCGGTGGCGACGGCGCTCGGCGAGATCGGCGCCGACATCCTCGGCGTCAACGTCGTGGAGCGCGGCAGCGGTGTCGCGATCGACGACATGGTCGTGGAGATGGAGGCGGGACGCCTGCCCGACGTGCTCATCACCGCGGCGGAGTCCGTCGAGGGCGTCGAGGTCGACGCGGTCCGCCCCTACGCGGGGGTGCTGGACACGCACCGCGAACTCGAGCTCGTCGAGGAGATCGCGGCCGAACCGGCGCGGGGTCTGGAGATCTTCGCCGAGGGCGTGCCGAAGATCATCCGATCGGGGTGGGCTCTCGTGTTCGGGCACCACTCCGGAGGGGCCGAACAGCTGTCCGCGAGCACCTCCGCCCCCCAGGAGGGGTATCTCGAGCTGCCGTGGTTGCCGCTGCCGCGCGCCACGGTGCTCGACGGCGACGAGGACTGGGTGCCGGAGACGTGGCAGGAGCTCGGCACGGAACTCGCCGCCACGCCGATCGGCAAGCCCGACCGGGTGCTGCTGGCGGGACGCCCGGGCGGGCCGATGTTCCGCGCCTCCGAGGTCGCCCGGCTGGCCCACTTGGCCGGGATCGTCGCCGTCGTCCTCGACAGCTGAGCCCGCGAGCACGACCAACGCCTGCTGCGCCCGAGGCCTGCGGGTCGCCCGCAGGCCCGCGGCCTGATGCACCACCGATCGGGTGGGGACAATTGATCGCCCGGACGTGTGGGGATGGCTTCCAATTTTCATGAAAATTGCGCTCCCTGGAATGGTTCCAGAAAGCGCGGAGCCCTCCTGGCGATCCCCGGACGGCCGGGAATCAGGAGGGGCCCGGGCATCAGGAGGGGGCTACAGGCCGCGCTCGCGCGCCTCCTCGGGCCCCTCGGAGAGCAGCACGCGGAAACCGTCCTCGTCGAGCACCGGCACCCCCAGCTGCACCGCCTTGTCGTGCTTCGAGCCGGGGGAGTCCCCCACGACGACGAACGCGGTCTTCTTCGACACCGAGCCGGCGGCGCGGCCACCGCGCGCCATGACGGCCTCCTTCGCCTCGTCGCGCGAGTACGTCGGCAACGTTCCGGTCACCACGATGGACAGGCCTTCGAGGTTGCGGGGAACCGACTCGTCCCGCTCGTCGGCCATCCGCACGCCCGCGTCGCGCCACTTCTGCACCACTTCGCGGTGCCACGGCTCGGTGAACCACTCGCGCACCGATTCGGCGATCGCCGGCCCGACGCCGTCGGTCGCGGCCAGCTGCTCCTCGGAGGCCTCCTCGATCGCGTCCAGCGAACCGAACTCCCGCGCCAGCGCCTGCGCGGCCGTGGGACCCACGTGCCGGATGGACAGGGCCACGAGCACCCGCCACAGCGGCTTCTCCTTCGCCACCTGGAGGTTCTGCAGCAGCTTGGTGCCGTTGGCCGACAACCCGCCGTCCTTGGTGCGGAACAGCGGCACCCCCAGCAGCTCGTCCTCGTCGAGGTCGAACACGTCGCCCTCGTCGGTGAGCACTCCCGCTTCCAGCAGCGCCCCGGCGGCCTCGTAGCCCATCACCTCGATGTCGAAGGCACCGCGCCCGGCGAGGTGGAACAGCCGTTCGCGCAGCTGCGCGGGGCAGGAGCGCGCGTTGGGACACCGGATGTCCACGTCGCTCTCCTTCTCGCGGTGCAGCTCCGCGCCGCACTCCGGGCAGTGCGCGGGCATGGTGAACTCGCGTTCGCCGCCCGAGCGCACGTCCACCACGGGCCCGAGCACTTCCGGGATGACGTCGCCGGCCTTGCGGATCACCACGCGGTCCCCGATGAGCACGGACTTGCGCCGCACCTCGTCGGCGTTGTGCAGCGTCGCCATCGCGACCGTGGAACCGGCGACCTTGACCGGCTCCATCACGGCGAACGGCGTGACCCGCCCGGTGCGCCCCACGTTCACCTGGATGTCGCGCAGCGTCGTCGTCGCCTGCTCCGGCGGGTACTTGTACGCGACGGACCAGCGCGGGGTCCGCGAGGTGGTGCCCAACCGCCGCTGCAGCGGCACCTCGTCCACCTTGACCACGACGCCGTCGATCTCGTGCTCCGCGTCGTGCCGGTGCTCGCCCCAGTACCGCACGTGCTCGACGACGTCATCCACACTGGACAGAACGACGGTGTGCTCGGAGACCGGCAGCCCCCAGGCGCGCAGCGCCTCGTAGGAGTGGGACTGCCGCTGCGGTTCGAACCCCTCCCGGCGGCCGAGGCCGTGGCAGATCAGGTGCAGCGGGCGGTTGCGCGTCACCCGCGGGTCCTTCTGCCGCAGCGAGCCCGCGGCGGCGTTGCGCGGGTTCGCGAAGGGCGCCTTGCCCGCCTGCACCAGGGAGTCGTTCAGCCCGTCGAACTCGTCGGTGCGGAAGAACACCTCCCCCCGCACCTCGACCAGGTCCGGGACCGGGTAGTCCTCGCTGCCGGTGAGCTGCTCCGGGACATCGCCCATGGTGCGGACGTTCAGCGTCACGTCCTCGCCGGTGCGGCCGTCGCCGCGGGTGAGCGCGCGCTCCAGCTTGCCGCCGCGGTAGAGCAGGTTGACCGCCAGGCCGTCGATCTTGAGCTCGCACAGGTAGTGCGCACCCCCGCCGATCTCGCGCTGCACGCGGTCCACCCAGGCGCGCAGTTCGTCCACGTTGAACGCGTTGTCCAGGCTGAGCATCCGCTCGAGGTGCTCCACCGCGGTGAACTCGGTGGAGAAGGTGCCGCCGACCACGCGCGTCGGCGAGTCCGCCACCGCCAGCCCCGGGTGTTCCCGCTCCACGCGCTGCAGCCGGGTGAACAGCTCGTCGAACTCGCCGTCGGTGATGACCGGCGAGTCCAGCACGTAGTACCGGAACTGGTGCGCGCGGACCTCGTCGGCCAGCTCGGCGTGCTGCTCGCGCACGGCGGCGGGAACGTCCTCCACGCCTTCGGCGCTCTGGCCCGCCGCCGCGTCGCGCGGGACGTCCTCCCCCTCGCCCCGCTCCGCGCCGTTGGCCGTCTGCTCGCTCACGCGCACTCCCCGGATCGCACGGTTCCGCCCTGGTCACCCCGAGAGTAGCGAGCGCGTCCGACACCGTCAGGAGGTGGCCGCCCCGCCGTGGCCGGGATCGGCACCGGTGCGCTCCATCCCCTCGGCGAGTTCACGCAATCGTGCGAGGTCGACCGTGGACTCCGGTGGGAGCTCGGCCGTCTCGATGCGGCCGAGCCGGTCGGCGGCGAGGCGCTCCCCGAGCGCGGCGTCGAGCGCCATCAGCGCCAGCGCCGTGCGCGAGCGCTCCTCGGCCTCGGCGAACCCCGGGTGGTGCACGGCGACGTCGATCACGCCGGCAGCGCTGTCGACCTGGGTGACGACCCGCACGTCCGCCAGCGCGTACGGGGTCTCGCGCACGTGCACCGTCACCTGCATCGGATCGGGCACCGGCGGGATCGCGTCGTGGTACTCCCACGCCTGGTCCGGTTCGGGAGCGGCCCGCATCCACGCGTCGGTGTAGGGGCGCAGCTCCGGATCGGCCTCGCCGCTGACGACCAGCGCGTAGGTGGCGCGGGAGCCGTGCTCGAGCGAGAAGCCCAGCTTCGGGTGCACCCGCTGCACCAGGTCGGACACCAGCGGCTCGACGTGCTGCGGGTGGCCGTCGGCCAGCGCCGAGGTGATCTCGGGCAGCAGCTCGTCCCAGCGCTGCCAGAACGCCGCCGCACGCGCGTCCGGGTCCGCTCGCTCGGCCTCGGCCGCGGCACCGCGGCGGCGGAAGAAGTTCAGCATGGACCCCATTGTGCCGCTCCGACCGCCGCGGCGGGGCCGGTTCGGGTGACGACGGCCGCTCACCCGATGCCGGCGCTGCGCAACGCGCGCAGCCACCAGTTCGGCCGCCCCCGGTCCCGGTCGGCCGCGGCCAGCGACCACCGCGTCAGCTGCGTGCCCGCCCACCGCAGCGG
Source organism: Salinifilum aidingensis (assembly GCF_054782015.1). Classification (NCBI taxonomy): domain Bacteria; kingdom Bacillati; phylum Actinomycetota; class Actinomycetes; order Pseudonocardiales; family Pseudonocardiaceae; genus Salinifilum; species Salinifilum aidingensis. Next base: position 76,305 of record NZ_BAAGTH010000005.1, read on the forward strand.
TTCCGGCGGCAGCGGGCGCGGGTGCGTGCGCACCAGCTCCAGATCGGCGTTCTCGCCGCGCCGCCCGTCCAGCAGGTCGAGCACCGCGCCGGCGGTGAACCGGCTGGCCCCCACCCCCAGGCCGCTGTAGCCGAGGGCGTAGCCGACGCGCCCGCGGCGCGCCGTGCCGACGAACGGGCACAGCCGGGGGCACATGTCGATCGCACCGCCCCAGGCGTGCGTGAACCGCACCCCTTCCAGCTGCGGGAACGTGGCGAAGAAGTGGTCGGCGAGCGCGGCGAAGGTCTCCGGCCGCTGGTCCAGCTCGTCGCGCACCGCCCCGCCGAAGTGGTACACGGCGTCGTACCCGCCCCACAGGACCCGGTTGTCAGCGGTGAGCCGGTAGTAGTGGAACTGGTTGCCCGAGTCGCTGACGCCCTGCCGGCGGTTCCAGCCGACCTCGGCCAGCTGCCGGTCGGTGAGCGGTTCGGTGGCCAGCACGTGGTCGTACATCGGCAGCACGTACCGGCGCAGCCCGGGCAGCAGCGGGCGGAACGCGTTCGTGGCCAGCAGCGCTCTCCGCGCGCGCACCGCGGCGTACGGGGTCCGTGCGGTCACCCCGGTGCGCTCGTCCTCGAGCGCGCGCACCGGGGTGCGCTCGTGCAGCCGCACCCCCGCCCGCAGGCAGGCCGCGCGCAGCCCCCGGGCCAGCCGCGCCGGGTCCACCAGGGCGACCGAATCCCGCATCCACAGCGCCCCGCGGTAGGTCGGCGAGTCCACCTCGCCGCGCGCCTGCTCGGCGTCGAGCAGCCGGGCGTCGTGGCCGTGCTCGGCGGCCAGCCGCGCCGCCGAGCGCAGCTGGGGCAACTGCCAGTCGGCCACGGCGACCTCGAGCTCCCCGGTGCGTTCGAAGTCGCAGTCGATGCCGTGGGCGTGCACGGCCTTCTCGATCTCGTCGAGGTTGCGCAGGCCCAGCCGTTCCAGCCGCGCCAGCTCCCGCGGGAACCGGCGCAGCCCGTTGTGCAGCCCGTGGGTGAGGCTGGCTGCGCAGAACCCGCCGTTGCGCCCGGACGCGGCCCAGCCGCACTCGCGGGCGTCGACGAGCACCACGTCCCGGGCGGGGTCGCGTTCCTTCGCGCGCAACGCGGCCCACAGCCCGGTGTAGCCGCCGCCGATGACGAGCAGGTCGGTCGAGGTCGGTCGGGTCAGGGCCGAGGCGGGTGCGGGACGCTCCGAAGCGTCCAGCCACAGGGATCCGGGGTGCGCGTCGGCCAGCGCGGCCGCGTGCCGGTGCGGGCGGGAGCTACGTCGTCGCCACAGGGAAGAGCGCATGACGGACACCGTGCTTCGTCGTTGCTCGAGCGGATGCGGGTGCGCGCGGCTCCGGGCGCGCACCGGGAGGCCCGCGACGCCGGACGCGTGCGGGTGTCGGAGCGAGCAGGAGGGGTGAGTCAACCGCCGGCGGCGTCGTGCACCGCCGCGCCCCCGCGTTCCGCGGGCGGCAGGTGCGGTGTCGGAACGAGTCCCGCTGCGGCCGATCCGGTCTCGGCCGCCTGCCGGGCGTTCCGGGGCCCGGGGCGCTCACCGCCGCACGGGCAGGAACGCTGGCTCACCACGTGGGTTCGCACCACGCGCATCGGAGCCACCTCCCAAGGCTTGTCGTGCCTCGGTTCCGACTCTGGCAGTGCTGGCGTCCCGCGACAAGTGCTCCGAGGAGCGGCGCGCCGCCCGGTGGCGCAGCGCGCCCTGCTGCGGCGCAGCGGAGGGGTCCGGTCAGCGCAGCGGGGAGCCCGTCAGGCGGCGGCTTCCTCGGCGAACATGCGCGCCAGCGCGGCGGAGAGCTTCAACGCGCGCTGCGCCCGCGACGGGGTCGCCCGCACCAGCCCGCCGCACGGGGTCGGCACGGCGTGGTCGCGCAGCACCGCGTTCGGGAAGCCGAGCCGCGCGATCAGGTCGAACGCGGGCATGGCGAGTTCGCGCACCTGGTCCGAGGCCGGGTCGCCCCCGCTGGGGACCAGCCCGAGCAGGAACGTGGTGCCCTCCTGCCACGCCTCGCCGAACGCGTCGGCGAGTTCCCCGCTGACCTCACCGAGCCGCAGGAGGTCCAGCGCGACGGCGTCCGCTCCGGCCCGCCGCAGCATCGTCACCGGCGGGCGCGGAGCGGAGCAGTGCACGATCACCGGCCGCTGCGTCATCCCGCGCACGCGGTCGAGCACATCGGACAGCAGCGCCCGCGCTTCCGGCTCCGGCACGGCCGGAACCGTGCCGTAGCCCGAGGGGGTGGGCAGGTCACCGGCCAGCACCTGCGGCAGCACCGGCTCGTCCAGCTGGACGAGCGCGGGCGCGCCGGTGCGGGCGACGACCTCGTCGATGTGGCGGGCCAGCCCCTCCAGCGCGGAGCTCGTGAAGTCCCGCAGCGCACCGTGGTCGGTGAGCACGCGGTGGCCGCTGGCCAGTTCCACCCCCGCGCCGAGGGTCCACGGTCCGACGGCCTGCACCTTCACCGCGCGCGGCGCGCCGAGCTCGGTGGCGGCCTGCTCCATCGCGTCCAGGTCCCAGCGCAGCAGGTCCACCGCGCGCCGGTGGTCGCGGCCCGGGCGCTGCGCCACGCGGTAGCCGGAGGGCACCACCTCCACCGCGAGGTCGACGAGCATGCCCGCGGTGCGCCCCACGGCATCGGCGCCCACGCCGCGTTCGGGCAACTCCGGGAACGGCGTCAGATCGGGCAGCTGCGCGATGACGGTGCGCGCGCTCTCCACCGCGTCGGTTCCCGGCATCGAGCCGAGCGCGGTGGCCGTACCTGCCCCCCAAGGTGCTTCACTCACGACCCCATTGTCCCCCCGGACGATCGACATGCCGGTGGCCCCGGGGGGTGTGCGCGGCCGCCGCTCGTCCGGCACGCTGACAGGCATGACCGACGCCGAGACCCCCGTACCCGTCCCGATGCGGTTGGACCACCTCTCCGGCGTGCTGGACCTGGGGTTCCGGTTGTTCGACGTGCACACGATGCCGTACACCTCCTGGTCGTTGTCGAGCGCGGCCACGCACCTCGACACCCAGCCGGAGGCCTGCTGGGTCGTCGAGGAGGAGGGGGCGGTCGTCGGGTTCGTGCTCGCCTCGATGTCCTACGACGAGCGGGCGGACTGGGGCTACGTGGAGTGGATCGCGGTCGATCCCGCGCACCGCGGGCGGGGACTGGCCGACGCGCTGCTGGAGCGCTCGTGCGCCGCCCTGTTCGCCGCGGGCGCCACCCGCATCGTCACGGACGTGGAGCGCAGCAACACGGCCTCGGCCAAGGTGATGCACCGCAACGGGTTCACCGACAGCGTCACCGTCACCATGTTCATCCGGCACGCGCCGGACGTGCCGCCCGGGAGGCAGCCGCGCGCGGGCGTGCGGCCCCGCGACCCGGCCAAGGCGCGCCTGCACGCGGCCGCGCGGAAGGGCGGCACCGACGCGGAGTCGCAGGAGTGAGGACCGCTGCCGCGGGACGGCCCCGGCTTCCCCAGCTGCCCCCTCACCAGCCGATCCGCAGGCGCCCTAACCGTCGAGGGCGGGGGTTCCGTGCTCCCGGATGGCCTCCCGCAGGGTGCGCTTGAGCAGCTTGCCGGCACCGTTGCGCGGCAGGTCGTCGACCACGTGCACCCGCTTGGGCACTTTGAAGGCGGCGAGGTTCCCGCGGACGTGCGCGAGGATCTCCTGCTCGTCCACTTCCCGTCCGTCCACTGCGGAGTTCAGCACGACGACGGCGTTGATCGCCTCGCCCCACTGCTCGTCGGGCACGGCCACGACCGCGACCTCGCGCACCGCGGGGTGGGTGTAGAGCACGTCCTCGACCTCCCGCGAGGCCACCAGCACCCCGCCGGTGTTGATCACGTCCTTGATCCGGTCGACGACGTGGACGTAGCCCTCCTCGTCGGCGCGCACCAGGTCGCCGGAGTGGAACCACCCGTCCCGGAAGGCCTGCCGTGTCTCCTCCGGGTCGTCCCAGTAGCCGGTGCACAGCTGCGGCGAGCGGTACACGATCTCCCCCGGGTCGCCGGGCGCGACCTCCTCGCCGGCCTCGTCGACGATGCGCGTTTCCACGAACATCACCGGCCTCCCCGCGGAATCCGGCCGCTCCTCGTGCTCCTCGGGCCGCAGCACCGTCGCGAGTGGACCGATCTCGGACTGGCCGAAGCAGTTGTAGAACGCCAGCTGCGGCAGCGCCCCCTGCAGGCGCCGCAGCACGGGCACCGGCATGACCGAAGCACCGTAGAAGGCCTTGCGCAGGGAGCGCAGGTCGCGCGTGCCGAACTCGGCGTGGTTGGCCAGCGCCACCCACAGCGTGGGCACGGCGAAGAACGCCCCGATGCGCTCCTCCTCGATGCGCCGCAGCAGGTCCGCCGGCTCCGGGGACTCGCGCAGGTGGTTGGTCGCCCCGATCATCAGGTACGGCAGCAGGAACACGTGCATCTGCGCCGAGTGGTACAGCGGCATCACGTGCAGCGGGCGGTCGTCGGGATCGAGGTCCAGCGCCTGGATGCACGAGACGTACTCGTGCAGCAGCGCGCGGTGGGTCATCATCGCGCCCTTCGGCCGCGACGTGGTGCCCGAGGTGTACAGCAGCTGCACGACGTCGTTCTCGTCCGGCGGCTCGCCCGGTTCGGGAACCGGTCCGGAGCAGGCCCGCTCCAGCAGGGACCCCTCGCGGTCCCGCAGCGGCAGGGTGCGCTGCAGCGCGGTGTCCGCGCGCACCTCGGCGACCGCCTCGGTCAGGTCGGGGTCGACCAGTGCCAGCGTGCTGCCGGAGTGGCTCAGCAGGTAGGACAGCTCTGCCCCGGCGAGGCTGTTGTTCACCGGCACGTGGATCAGCCCCGCCCGGGCGCACGCCAGGTAGCCGATCAGGTAGGCGTCCGAGTTCTTGCCGTAGGCCGCCACCCGTTCCCCGGCGCGCGCACCGGTCCCGGTCAGCCACGCGGCCACCCGGCTGACCGCGTCGTCGAGGGCCGCGTAGGTCCAGCTGCGCGTCGCCCCGGTGTCGTCGGTGAACCGCAGCGCGGTCCGCTCGGGGTGGCGCGCGGCGCTGCGCCGCAGCACGTCCGCCACCGCGCTGGACCGAAGAGCCTCCATGACCGCCTCCGTTCGCCGGTTGTGACCCGGAACACTACCGGCGGTGAGCGGAGGATTCCAGCTCGCGGCGGAACCGCGCGGGGAGGCCGGCGCCCGGCCCGGCGGTCGCCCCGGACGCGGGACGTCAGCGCGTCCCGGCGATGATCCCGCTGCCGAGGACGAGATCGTCCGCCTCGGAGTCCGGCCGGTACAGCACCATCGCCTGGCCCGGTGCGACGCCGCGCATCGGCCGGCGCAGCTGGACCCGGATGCCGTCCTCGTCCGCCTCGGCCACGGCGTCGACGGCCTCCCCGTGCGCGCGCACCTGCACGGCGCACTCGGTGGGCCCCTCCAGCGGCTGCTCCGACGGCCAGATCGGCCGGTCGGCGTCGATCTCGGTGACGTCGAGCTGCTCGGCCGAACCGACCTCGACCGTGCCGGAGACCGGCTCCAGCGAGAGCACGTACCGCGGGCGCCCGTCCGGCGCGGGCGCGTCGATGCCCAGGCCCTTGCGCTGCCCCACGGTGAACCCGTGCACACCGGTGTGGTGCCCGAGCACGGCACCGCTCTCGGAGTCGACGAGCTCGCCGGGGTTGTGGCCGATCTGCTCGTCGAGGAACTTCTTGGTGTCGCCGTCCGGGATGAAGCAGATGTCGTGGCTGTCCGGTTTGGACGCCACGGCCAGGTCGCGGCGGGCGGCCTCGTCGCGCACCTCGGACTTGAGCGAGTGGCCGAGCGGGAACATCGAGTGGCGCAGCTGCTCGGCCGTCAGCGAGGCGAGCACGTACGACTGGTCCTTGCCCCCGTCCCGGCTGCGCCGCAGCACCGGCTGACCGTCCACAACGGACAGCTGCGCGTAGTGCCCGGTGCACACCGCGTCGAAGCCCAGCGCCATGCCCTTCTCCAGCACGGCCTGGAACTTGATCTTCTCGTTGCAGGTCAGGCACGGGTTCGGAGTGCGCCCCGCGGCGTACTCGCCGACGAAGTTCTCGATGACGTCCTCGGTGAACCGCTCGGCGAAGTCCCACACGTAGAACGGGATGCCGAGCAGGTCCGCGGCCCGCCGCGCGTCGCGGGAGTCCTCCACCGTGCAGCACCCGCGCGCCCCGCTGCGCAGCGTGCCGGGCTCGGCCGACAGCGCCAGGTGCACCCCGACCACCTCGTGTCCGGCCTCCACGGCCCGCGCGGCAGCGACAGCCGAATCAACACCGCCGCTCATCGCGGCCAGAACTCGCACGCCTCACACCTCCGTAGCGGCGGTCGTCCCCTCCGCGGCCCGACGCAGGCCGGGAAGCCCGGCGTTGCGGGCGCGTTCCACGACCGGGCCGATGGCCCCGGTCAGCGCCCGCACGTCGTCCGCGGTCGAGGTGTGCCCCAGGGAGAACCGCAGCGATCCCCGCGCGGTCCGCGCCGGTGCCCCCATCGCCAGCAGCACGTGGCTCGGCTCGGCCACCCCCGCGGTGCAGGCCGATCCGGTGGAGCACTCGATGCCCTGGGCATCCAACAACATCAACAAACTGTCCCCCTCGCAGTCGGGGAACGTGAAGTGCGCGTTCCCCGCCAGTCGGGCGGGGCCGCCGTCCAACTCGCCGCCGGGGTCGCCGTTGAGCACCACGTCCGGCACCACCGCGCGCACCCCGGCGATCAGCTCGTCCCGCAGCGCGGCCAGCTCCGGGCCGCGCCGGCCCCGTTCGTCCACCGCCTCGCGCAGCGCGCTGGCCAGCCCCATGATCCCGGGGGTGTCCAGCGTGCCGGAACGCACCTCGCGCTCCTGCCCGCCGCCGTGCAGCACCGGAGTGCAGTCCACGTCCCGCGACAGCAGCAGCACCCCCACGCCGTAGGGGCCGCCGATCTTGTGCCCGGTGAGCGTCATCGCCGCCGCGCCGGACGCGGCGAAGTCCACCGGCACCGTTTCGACCGCCTGCACCGCGTCGGTGTGCAGCGGCACCCCGTGGCGCTCGGCGACGGCGGCCAGCTCGCGGACCGGGTTGACCGTGCCGACCTCGTTGTTCGCCCACATGACCGTGGCCAGCGCCACCTCGTCGGCGTGCTCGGACAGCACCCGCTCCAGCTCGTCCGGGAGCACCCGGCCGGCGGCGTCCACCTCCAGCCAGCTCACCTCGGCCTGCTCGTGCTTGACCAGCCACTCGACCGCGTCGAGCACGGCGTGGTGCTCCACGCCGGAGGCGACGATCCGGCAGCGCCGCGGGTCGGCGGCTCGCCGCGACCAGTAGATGCCCTTGATCGCCAGGTTGTCGCTCTCCGTGCCGCCGCCCGTGAACAGGACCTCCGAGGGGCGCGCACCGAGCGCGGCGGCGATGTCCTCCCGGGATTCCTCCACCGCACGCCGGGCCCGCCGCCCCGAGCTGTGCAGCGAGGACGCGTTGCCCAGCCGGCTCAGCGCCTCGCTGGTCACCGCGATCGCGTTCGGCCGCATCGGGGTCGTGGCGGCGTGGTCCAGGTAGGTCATCGTTTTCCCAGGGTACTGCACGCGTACCGAAGCTCACTCGCGTGTGGGGGCATCGGGGGAGAAGCGGGCGGAGCGCAGCACGAGCACGGCCAGCAGCGCGGCCGTGCCCACCATGACCAGGTCCACCGGAACCACCCCGCGCGCCGGACCGCCCGGCGTCGCGAGCGCGCTGACGACGACACCGCCGAGGCCCACCAGCACGGCCTGCCCCAGCATGTCCGACAGCTGCAGCGCCGAGGAGTGGAACCCCCGCTCGAACTCCGGCGACAGGGCCAGCACCCGCACCGAGGTGCTCGCGATCCCGACGCCCATGCCGGCGCCCGCCACGGCCCAGGCGGCGAACACCAGCCAGGCCGGTCCCCAGGACGGCGCGGCCAGCGCGAGCCCCGCGACCCCCAGGGCGACCATGCCGAACCCGGCGGCGACCACGGGCTCGCGCCGCACCGACCGAGCGCGCCCCTGCAGCAGCGCCCCGGCGGCCCACCCCAGCGAACCGACGGTCAGCGGAATCCCGGCCGCGGTCGGCGAGTAGCCGTGCGCCACCGACAGCACCAGCGGCACGAACGCCTGGGCGGTGAAGAACACCCCGGCGAGCATGCCGCGGGAGGCCACCATGGCCGGGATGCCCGCGCCCACGCGGAAGGTGCCGCGCGGCAGCAGCACCAGCAGCGAGGGCACGAGCGCGGCGAGCCCGGCCGCGCCGAGCACGAGCGCCGCCGGCGAGGGGTTCTGCGCGGCCCAGTTCACCGCGATCACCCCGCCCGCGGCACCGGCCGCGGCCCACGGCATGCCGCGCCGCGGGGGTGTCGCACCCGTTCCCGCGCCGGACCCGAACCGCCGCAGCGAGGGCACCAGCAGCAGCGCGCCCAGCACCACGAACGGGGCGAGCCCGAGGAACACCCAGCGCCAGCTGACGTGCTCGGTGAGGAAGCCGGCGATGACCGGGCCGAGCAGCGACGGCACGATCCACGCCGAGGACAGCGCGCCGAACGCGGCCGGCCGGTGCCGCTCGGGGTAGACGCGGGCGATCAGCACGTACAACGCGACGATGACCGCCCCGCCGCCGATGCCCTGCAGCGCCCGCGCCACGAGCAGCACCCCCATGTTCGGGGCGGCGCCCGCGAGCAGCAGACCCGCGGCGAACAGGGGCAGCGCCGCCAGCAGCGGCGCGCCCGGGCCGGCGCGGTCGGCCTGGCGCCCGCCGAGGACGGTGCCGAGCGCGCTGGTGGCCATGAACACGGTGTAGGGCCAGGAGTACCAGCGCTGCGCGTCCAGGTCGGCCACGATCGTGGGCAGCGCCGTGGCCAGCCCCATCGCTTCGAAGGCGATGAGGGTGATCACCAGCACCAGGCCGAAGGTGAAGGTGCGCCGCTCGGGGCTGAACAGGGCGCTGTCGCGCCGCGGATCGGCGGGAACCGCCTCGGCGGCAGCGTCCTCGGCGCCGGCCGGCCGGCGCGGGGGTTCCGGCCCGCTCGGGAAGCCTGCGTCGGGGCTCTCCTGCGCGGGGTGCGGCTCGGGCTCCGAAGAACTCACGCGCTCCACACTGCAACTTCACCCCAGGTGGAAGTCCAGCCTCCGGACCGCCCCCCTCCCGACGTGCCGCCCCGCCTGCGGACGGGCGCGCGGCGTCGCGCCGCGGAAACCGCTCATTCGAGCACGGTGATGCCCAGGGCGGCGCAGATCTCCGCTGCCTGCGCCGACGAGACGACCGCGCCGCGCAACTGCCGCGGCGCGTCGGCGGTGAGTTCGCCGAGGTCGCTGCCGCGCAGGTCGGCACCGTCCAACCGGGTGGTGGACAGGTCGAGGTCGCGGAGACGGCAACCGGCGAACACGGCGTCGCGCAGATCGGTCCCCCGCAGGTCGGCCTCGCTGAGGTCGCTGCCGGTCACGTGGACCCCCCGCAGCGGGAGTTCGGACAGGTTCGCCAACTGCAGATTGCAGTCGGCGATGTCGAACGAGACCGCGATCCCGCGCGCCGCCGTCAGGTCGACCCCGATCATGCGGCAACCACGGAAACGCACGTCCGCCAGCAGGGCTCCGCGCAGCCGGGCGTGGGCGAGGTCGGTGCTGTCGAAGACGGCATCGGTCAGGTCCGCATCGGTGAGATCGACGCCGGCGCACCGGGCGCCCGCGAGGCGCGCACCGTCGAGCCTCGCTCCGCGCAGGCGTGCTTCCGCGAGGGTGCACTGCTCGAACACCACGTCCGCGAGTTCCGCGCCGCGCAGGTCCGCCACCGAGAGATCGCACCGGCGGAACACCCGAGCAGGGCGGGACGCGGCCTCCGCACGCCGCGGCACTTCCGCCCCGCGGTCGAACATCTCCCGCAGGTCGCGCCCGGAGAAGTCGCAGTCGACCAGGACTTCGTCGCTGTCGTCGTCGCGGGGAACCGCGTGCTGATCCGCACCTTCCACGAGGCGGAGTCTGCCAGCAGTCACCGACAGAACCGCGGAGGCGCAACGAGGACCGGCCGCGGACGCCCGAGCCGCGCCCCGGCACGACACGCGAAAACGGGCGGGTGCGCGCGGCACCCGCCCGTTCGCGCGGGGGTCACGGCGGTACGACCGCCGGCCCCGCGCGGTTCCGCCGGAGCGCCGGCGGAACCGCGCGGGGAGCGTCAGCCCTTGCGCTTGGTGACCTCCTCGGCCAGCTGCGGTGCGACCTTGAACAGGTCGCCGACGACGCCGTAATCGGCGACCTCGAAGATCGGCGCCTCTGCGTCCTTGTTGACCGCCACGATCGTCTTCGACGTCTGCATGCCCGCGCGGTGCTGGATCGCACCCGAGATGCCCAGCGCGACGTACAGCTGCGGCGAGACCGTCTTGCCGGTCTGGCCCACCTGGAACTGGTGCGGGTAGTAGCCCGAGTCCACCGCCGCGCGCGAGGCGCCCACCGCGGCACCGAGCGCGTCGGCCAGCTGCTCCACCACGGCGAAGCTCTCGGACGAGCCGACACCGCGCCCGCCGGAGACGACGACGTTCGCCTCGGTCAGCTCCGGCCGGTCACCGGCCTCGACCGGCTGCCGCCCGGTGATCTCCGCGGCGGCGCCCGCCTCCTGCGCCGGCACCTCCACCGGCTCCTCGGTCGCCGCACCGGCCACACCGTCGGGGTCGACGGCGCCCGGCTGCAGCGTCACGATCGGCGTGCCCACCGCGACCTGCGAGGTCGCGTCGTAGGTGCCGCCGAACAGCGAGTGCGCGGCCACGCCCTGGCCGTCCAGGTCGACCGCCTCGGAGACCAGCCCCGAGCCGGTGCGGATCGCCAGCCGGCCGGCGATCTCCTTGCCGTCGATCGACGCCGGCAGCAGCACCGCCGCCGGGCTGATGCGCTCGACCAGCGCGGCCAGCACGTCCACCTGCGGGGTGACCAGGTACTGGTTCGCCTCCGCGGACTCGCCGACGTAAACCTTCTCCGCACCGAACTCCGCCAGCGCGCCCTGCACCTTGCCGGCCGCGCCCGACTCGCCGACGACCACCGCCGCCGGCGTGCCGATGCGCCGCGCAGCGCTCAGCAACTCCGCCGTGGACTTCTTGACCTCACCGTCCACGTGGTCGACGAGGACCAACACCTCAGCCATGAATCACTGCCTCCTCACACAACCCGCGGACGACTCAGACCAGCTTCTGACCGGCCAGGAACTCGACCAGCCGCACACCGCCGTCGCCCTCGTCGGTGACCTTCTCCCCCGCCTGCTTCGGCGGCTTCGGCGCGGAGGAGACCACCGTCGAGGCCGCCCCGGCCAGTCCGACCGCACCGGCGTCGATGCCCACCTCGGCCAGCGACAGGGTCTGCACCGGCTTCTTCTTCGCCGCCATGATCCCCTTGAACGACGGGTACCGCGGCTCGTTGATCTTCTCCGTCACCGACACCACGGCCGGCAGGTTCGCCCGCACCGTGCTCACCCCGGCGTCGGTCTCGCGCTCGATGGTGGCCTGCGCACCGTCGATGGCCACCGACCGCGCGAACGTCAGCTGCGGCCAGCCCAGCAGCTCGGCCAGCATCGCCGGCACCGCGCCCACGCGACCGTCGGTGGCCTCGTTGCCCGCGATGACCATGTCCACGCCCTCGACCGTGCCGACCGCCGCGGCCAGCACCCGCGCCGTGGCCGGCGCGTCGCTGCCGTGCAGCGCCTCGTCCGAGACGTGCACCGCCTTGTCCGCACCCATCGACAACGCCTTGCGGATCGCGTCGGTGGCCCGATCCGGCCCCATGCACACCGCGGTGACCTCCCCGCCGTGCGCCTCCTTCACCTGCAGGGCCTCCTCGACGGCGCGCTCGTTGATCTCGTCCAGAACGGCGTCCGCGGACTCCCGATCCAACGTGTGATCCGCGGACAGCCTCCGCTCGGAATACGTGTCGGGCACCTGCTTGACCAGGACAACAATGTTCATGGGCCCTCTTCGACCTCCCGCGGACTACCGACGCTGCTCTGCGTGGTCCCGGCGACGCGGCCGGGACGATGAACCGCCGCTCCGCCGGGGCGAAGCGCCGGTGCTGTCAACCACCCCGGATGTTACTTACCAGTAGCACATCCGCCAGCAGGTGGCGGGAGTGACGGTACTCACCCTCCCAGGGAAAAGGCCGGCACCGCACCCCGGCTAACGATCGTTCACCCCGTTTCCTACCTCACCGCGCCGCGCTCGCGGAAGTGCCTCCACCCGGCCCAGCACGGGAGCGCCCGCGCACGTCTAACCTGTTGGTATGAACCACCGCGTCGCCGTCGTCACCGACTCGACCGCCTCCATCCCGCCGAAAGTGTCCGAGCAGCTCGGCATCTTCCCGGTGCAGCTGGAACTCACGGTGGGCGGGGAAACCAACGACGAGCGCCGCGTGCCGCACGCCGACCTCGCGCGCGCCATGACCGACGGCGTTCCCGTGGACACGTCGGAACCCCCGCCGCCCGCGTTCTTCTGGAACTACTCGGACGCCCAGGCCGCCGGCGCCGAAGCGGTGCTGTCGGTGCACATCTCCGAACAGCTCTCACGCACCTGCGCGTCCGCCCGCGTCGCGGCCGAGGAGGTGGGCGTGCCGGTGTACGTGGTCGACTCGCAGCTGGTCGGCATGAGCCTCGGCTGCAGCGTCATCGCCGCCGCCGAGGCTGCCCACAGCGGTTGCGGCGCAGCGCAGGTCATGGACGTGCTCGACCACCGGATGCGCAACTCGATGCAGCTGCTGTACGTCGACACGCTCGAGCACCTCCGGCGCGGCGGCCGCATCGGGCGCGCCCAGGCCTGGCTGGGCGGGGCCCTGTCGGTGAAACCGGTGCTCGCCGTCAACGAGGGCGTGATCGACAAGCACCTCCAGGCCATGGGCCGCGACCGCGCGCTGCGCAAGATGGTGCGCACGGCCGTGGAGCACGCGGGCGGGCGCCCGGTCGACATCGGCGTCGAGCACTTCACCAGCCCGGAGGACGCCCAGGAACTGCTGCACCGGATCCAGCGGGAGATCCCGCTCGCGCGCCGCGTCAGCATCGCCGAGACCAGCGCTGTGCTCGGAGCCCACACCGGGCCGGGTGCCATCGGCGTGACCGTCTCCCCCGCCGAACGCTGACCGGTCGACGTCCAGCCACCATCTCCGCCGCGCAGCAGCTGGCGGGAGGTCCCGCTCCGGAAGCCCTGCGACCGGCGCAGCGCACCACCCGCACCGCTCAGCTCATCCCGCGAGCCCGTCCATGGCCCGGTGCAACCGCTTGACCGACACCGAGTGCGCCGTGCCGAGGTTCTGCGCGAACACGCCCACCCGCAGTTCCTGCAGCATCCAGCCGATCGGCACCACGGACTCCCACACCTGCTCCCCGCGCTGCGCCGCGTCCAGCAGGTCCTCGTACCGCTCGCGGACCGGGTCGATCTCGTCCATCCGCTCCAGATCGCGCAGCGGGTGGTGGCGCAGCTTCTCCAACCGCTGCTCCACCGCGAGCAGGTACCGCACCAGGTCGTTCAACCGCGCCGCACCGGTTTCGGCGATGAATCCCGGGTGGACCAACGAGTCCAGCTGCTCCCGGACGTCGTCCAGCGATTCCCGCCGCGCCCCCGCCGGAGCGCTGTCCAACTGCGAGGAAACCCGGCCGAAAACGGTCAGCACCTTCTCCACTGTGGACATGATGCCCGCGGTGACGGGGCCGAGCTGGGAGCGCGCCACGCCGACGAGGCGGTTGAACGACTCCTCGTCGGCAACGGGCTCGCGGTGCTCGGCGACGATCCGGTCGGCCGCGCAGCGCACGCAGTCGGCGAGCAGTTCGCCGAGGCCGTCGTGCGGACCGCCGGAGAGCGCCAACCGCTGCGCGGGCGACATCCCCTTCTGCAGGGACTTCACCGGTGAGGGCACGTTCAGCAGAACGAGCCTGCGCAGCCCCAGGGCGTGCGCCCGCCGCTGCTCGGCCTCCGTGCCGAACGTGCGCACCCCGACGGTCTCGCCCTCGTCGACCAGTGCCGGGTAGGCCCGCACCCGGTGCCCGTCCCGCTGCTGCTCGAAAGTTCCCGGCAGTTCTCCGAAGTCCCAACTGGACAGTCCGCTGCGCTGGACCTCGTCGGCGGCCGCGGACAACTCGGCGGAGACCGCGGGGGCCAGTTCCCGCCGCAGTGCGGCGAGGTCCCCGCCCTCGACGACGGCCGCGCCGTTCTCGTCGACGATGCGGAAGGTCATCTTCAGGTGGTCCGGCACGCGGTCGAAGTCCCACGCCTCGCGCGGCACGAGCACCCCGGTCATCTGCCGCAGCCACGAGCTCAGCGCATCCACCAGCGCACCGTCGAACGGGCGCATCCGGTCCAGCAGCGCCCGCGCGTAGTCCGACGCCGGGACGAAGTTGCGGCGCAGCTCCTTCGGCAGCGCCTTGAGCAGCGCGACCACGAGATCCTCGCGCAGACCCGGGATCTGCCAGTCGAACCCGCTGCCGTCGACCTGGTTCAACGCGGCCAGCGGGATGTGCGCGGTGACGCCGTCGGCGTCGGCGCCCGGTTCGAACTGGTAGGTCAGCCGGAACTCGTGCCCGTCCCGCCGCCACGCGCTGGGGTACTCGTACTCGGTGATCTCCGGCGAGCCGGCGTTGATGAGCATCGACCTGTCGAAGGTGAGCAGGTCCGGCTGGCTGCGCCGGGTCTTCTTCCACCATGTGTCGAAGTGCCTCCCCGAGACGACCTCCGCACCGACGCGGCGGTCGTAGAACTCGAACAGCGTCTCGTCGTCGACGACGATGTCGCGGCGCCGCGCGCGATCCTCCAGCTCCGCCACGGACCGCAGGGTCTCCCGGTTGCGGCGGAAGAACTCGTGCCGGGTGTCCCAGTCGCCCTCCACCAAGGCGTGCCGGATGAACAGCTCCCGCGCCACGGGCGGGTCGATCCTGCCGTAGTTCACCTTGCGGTCGACGACGAGCGGCAGTCCGAACAGCGTGACCTTCTCGTAGGCGAGGACCGCGGCCTGGCTCTTCTCCCAGTGCGGCTCGCTGTAGTTGCGCTTGACCAGGTGCCCGGCGATCCGCTCGACCCACTCCGGTTCGATGCGCGCGCACGTGCGCGCCCACAGCCGCGTGGTCTCGACCAGTTCCGCCGCCATCACCCACTGCGGCGGTTTCTTCGCCAGCACCGATCCGGGGAAGATCGCGAACCGCGTGTTGCGCGCACCCTGGAACTCGCGGGGACCGCGCTTGCGCTGCGCGCCCTTCTTCTCCACGTCCTGCACGCCGACGTGCGAGAGCAGACCGGCCAGCAGCGACTGGTGCACCCGGTCGGCATCGGCGGCCTGGTCGTTCAGCGACATGTCCATGCCCTTGACCAGCTGGCGCAGCTGCCCGTACAGGTCCTGCCACTCGCGCACGCGCAGGTGGTTGAGGAACTCCGCCTGGCACCGCTTGCGGAACTGGTTGCCGGACAGCTCCCGCTGCCGCTGGCGCAGGTACCGCCACAGGTGCACGTAGGACAGGAAGTCGGACTCCGCGTCGTTGAACCGCCCGTGCTGGGAGTCGGCGGCCTCCTGCTGTTCCGCCGGGCGCTCCCGCGGATCCTGAATGGACAGAGCGGTGGTGATGACGAGGACCTCGTGCAGGCACCCGTTGCTCTCGCCCTCGAGCACCATCCGCGCCAGCCGCGGGTCCACGGGCAGTTCGGCGACCCGGCGGCCCACGTCGGTGAGCTTCCGACCGCCGCTGTTGGTCTGCCGCAGCGCGCCCAGCTCGTTGAGCAGCTGCACGCCGTCGGCGATCTGCCGCCGGTCCGGCGGTTCGACGAACGGGAAGGACTCCACATCGCCCAGCCCCAGCGACGTCATGCGCAGGATCACCGACGCGAGGTTGGTGCGCAGGATCTCCGGGTCGGTGAACTCCGGCCGGGCCAGGAAGTCCTCCTCCGAGTACAGCCGGATGCAGACGCCTTCGGAGACGCGGCCGCAGCGCCCCTTGCGCTGGTTCGCCGAGGCCTGCGAGATCGGTTCCACCGGCAGGCGCTGCACCTTGGTGCGGTGGCTGTAGCGGGAGATCCGCGCCGTTCCGGGGTCGATGACGTACTTGATCCCCGGGACGGTCAGCGAGGTCTCGGCCACGTTGGTCGCCAGCACGATGCGCCGCCCGGAGTGCGGGGCGAAAGCCCGGCGCTGCTCGTCCATCGACAACCGCGCGTACAGCGGCAGGACCTCGGTGTTCGGCAGTTCCCGACCGCGCAGCACTTCCGCCGTGTCGCGGATCTCCCGCTCGCCGCTGAGGAACACCAGGATGTCGCCGGGGCCTTCGGCGGTGAGCTCGTCGACGGCGTCGCTGATCGCCTGCGCCTGGTCCCGCATGACGTCCTCGTCGGCGTCCGAGTCGTCCACCAGCGGCCGGTAGCGCACCTCCACCGGGTAGGTGCGCCCGGACACCTCGACGACCGGGGCGTCACCGAAGTGGCGGGAGAATCGCTCCGGGTCGATCGTCGCCGAGGTGATGATGACCTTCAGGTCGGGACGCTTCGGCAGCAGCTGCTTGAGGTAGCCGAGCAGGAAGTCGACGTTGAGCCCGCGCTCGTGCGCCTCGTCGATGATGATCGTGTCGTAGCGGCGCAGCATGCGGTCGTGCTGGATCTCGGCCAGCAGGATCCCGTCGGTCATGAGCTTGACCAGCGTGCCCTCGTCGGCGCGCTCGGTGAACCGCACCTGGTACCCGACGGCGTCGCCGAGGTCGCTGCCCACCTCATCGGCCACGCGCTGCGCCACGGTGCGCGCGGCGATCCGCCGCGGCTGGGTGTGCCCGATCATCCCGTGCACGCCGCGCCCGAGCTCCAGGCACATCTTCGGCAGTTGCGTCGTCTTGCCCGAACCGGTCTCACCGGCGACGATGACGACCTGGTTGTCCCGGATCGCCTCGAGCAGGTCCTCCCGGCGGTGGCTGACCGGCAGCTCCTCCGGGTAGTCCGGCTCGGGCACGCGCGCCCGCCGCTGCGCCAGCCGCTGCTCCGACTCGGCCACGTCCGCGGCGATCTCGTCGAGGACGGCGCGCAGCTTCCGCTCGTCGCGGATCTTGCGCGCGCCGTCCAACCGCTTGCGCAACCGCTGCTGGTCCCGCGTCATCAGTTCGCCGACGCGTTCGCGCAGCTCGGGCAGGGAGGGGGTGGTGGCAGCCGAGGTTTCCATACCGGGCCCCAGGATAGGCGTACCGCAACCGCGTGCCCACGGACACCGGGCACCCGGCCGAGCGCACGGGCACCGGCGTGGCGGGCGCCACAGTCCGCGGCGACCACGGACCGCGGACCTGCCTGGCGGCAGCGCCGCAGGTGCTCGGGCACTCCTCCGCCCCAGCCGCCGAGCACCCGCGCGCCACTCGCGGCGCAGCTCTCACGTCCACTCGGCCCGGCAGACGTAAGCCGTGGCGGCGTCCCCGATGCGCGCGAGCACCACCGTCGCGGGGCGGTCGCCCCGCGGTTTCAAGCGTTTTCGCAGCGCGTCGGGGTCCACGTCCACCCCGCGCACGAGGATCTCCAAGCTGCCCACCCCGTGCTCGCGCAACGCGGAGCGCAGGCTCTTCTCCCGGTACGGGCCGTGGTCGAGCACGCGGAACGCGCGCGTGGCCCGGGCGGGGGCGTCGCCGGTGAGGAAGGCGATCCGCGGATCCAACTGGCCCATCCCCGCGCGTGCGGCGTACTGGCGGACCAGTCCGGCGCGCACCACGGCCGGATCGGGCTCGACGATCCACTCGCCCACCTCGCGCACCGGGCAGTCGTCGTCCTCGGCGTCGGTGATCTCCCAGTCCGCACCGGTGCCCGCGGCGGTCTTCGGCGCGAGCACGCTCGCGCGGCGGCGCACACCGGTCTCGGCCGCACCGCCCAGCCACACGGTCGCTTCGCGCGCCTGACCGCGCCAGGAGACGACCTCGATCTCCGCCGTTCCCGGCACGGCGGCGAAATCCATGCCGGGCGACGCCTTGACGACCAGGTCACGTCCCGCATAAGCGGACAGCAGCTCGTCCAGCGGTGGTTGCAGCGCGGCCGGGTCCCAGGTGCGCCGCCCGGCGCCGTCCCGGCGTCCCGGATCGGCGAGGACCGTGGTGCCGGTGCTGACCGGGCGCAGCGCGTCGGCGCGGGCGAGGCCGGCGGTGGCACCGCGCCCGACCGGGTCGTGCCCGGCCGGATCGTGCCCGGTCTGTTCGTGCGCGGCCGGATCGTGCCCGGTCTGTTCGTGCGCGGCCAGGTTGTGCGCGGCCATGGCCAACCGCACCGGGTCGAGGTCGGAGCCGAGGCAGCGCCGCGCCGCGGCCGCCACCTCCACCAGGTCGGCGCCGACCGAGCAGGTCACGTCGTGCACGTCCCGCCCGGCCAGCCGCCGGGCGCGGTGCCGCGCCACCGCGCTCGGCGTGGCCTGCTGCAGCGCGGCGTCGGTGAGCAGCCAGCGCTGCGGGTGGTCGAGCTTGTCGGCGGCGCGGCGCCGCAGCACGGCCGTTTCCAGCGCCGCCCCGGCGTGTTCGCCGGCCAGCTGCCGCGCGGCGGCCACGTCGTCCATGCGGGAGGCGGCGGTCAGCGGGCGGGCGTCGAGTCCGGCGACGGCACGCCGCCCCTCGGCGGTGCGCAGGTAGTGCACATCGCTCAGGTCGAACTCGTACGCCACTGCCCACTCACCCGCACGTTCTCGTCACCGCCCGCGGAACTCGGCCTTGCCCGGACCGTGCTCCAGGAACGAGCGCATCCCGATGCTCTGGTCCTCGGTCGCGAACGTCCCGGCGAACAACTGCGTTTCCAGTCGCAGGCCGTTGTCCAGGTCGACGTCGAGGCCCCCGTCGACGGCCTGCTTCGCCGCGGCCAACGCGCGCGCGGGCCCGTTGCCGAACTGCCCGGCCCACGCGTGCGCGGTGCTGTGCACCTCCCCGGAGGGGACCAGCTGGTCCACCACGCCCAGCGACAGCGCCTCGTCCGCCCCGACGAAGCGTCCAGTGTAGATGATGTCCTTGGCCTTGCTCGGTCCGATCAGCCGCGCGAGGCGCTGCGTCCCGCCGGCGCCGGGGATCACCCCGAGCAGGATCTCGGGCTGTCCGACTTGGACGTCGTCGGCCGCGACGCGGCGGTCGCAGGCCAGCGCCAGTTCGAGACCGCCGCCCAGGGCGTAGCCGGTCAGCGCGGCCACCGTCGGCTTCGGGATCCGCGCCACGGCCGCGACCGCGCGCGAGAGGCCGGAGGTCTCCTTCTCCGCCATGTCCGCGTAGGACATGGCGGCCATCTCCTTGATGTCGGCGCCGGCGGCGAACACCTTCTCCCCGCCGTAGACGACGACCGAGCGCACGTCCGCGCGCTCGGCGGCTTCCTCCGCTGCCTCGCGGAGCTCCCCTTCGATCTGCCGGTTCAGCGCGTTCATCGGGGGGCGGTTCAGGCGCAGCGTCGCGACCGCGCCCTCCACCTCGAGGTTGACGAGCTCGCCCACGGGGTTTCCTCCTCGTCGCCGTGACACAGTTCCGGCGGAACGCTACCGCGCGAGCCACGCCTCCGGGAGGCCTCGCGCGGTCGGCGCTCCCGTCCTCCGCCCCGGCTCCAGCGAAGGGAGTCGTTCTGACGTGACGTGCCGAATACCACCTGCGTCACCGGCCCACCCGCGGTTTCTCCTGGGCAGATCTCGCGAGGAAGGCGAGGCAGAGCGCCTGCCCCGCTGCCCGGGGAGGGTGGTCGGGGGCAGCTGGGAGTGCAGGAGGTTCCGCCAAACGACCCGAGCAGAACCGTGCGCAGGAGAACGCCGCTCACCGGCGCCAGGCGAAGAACCGGTCCCCGGCGCGCTGCAGCCGCAGGTCCTGGTCGAAGGCCTTCGAGAGGTTGTCCTCGGTGAGCACGTCGTCGAGCAGGCCCTGGGCGACGACGCCGCCCTCGCGCAGCAGCAGGGCGTGCGTGAAACCGGGCGGGATCTCCTCGACGTGGTGCGTGACCAGCACCGAGGCGGGGGCGTCCGGGTCCTGGGCGAGCGCGCTCAACCGGGCCACGAGGTCCTCGCGGCCGCCGAGGTCGAGCCCGGCCGTCGGCTCGTCGAGCAGCAGCACCTCCGGGTCGGTCATCAGCGCCCGCGCGATGCTGGCGCGCTTGCGCTCCCCCTCCGAGAGGGTGCCGAAGGTGCGCTCGGCCAGGTGCCCGATGCCGAGCATCTCCAGCAGCTCGCGGGCGCGTCCGGTGTCGACGTCCTCGTACTCCTCGCGCCAGCGCCCGATCACCGCGTAGCCGGCGCTCTGCACCACGTCGCGCACCACCTCGTCGGTGGGGATGCGCCCCGCCAGCGCGGCCGAGGACAGTCCGATGCGCGGGCGCAGCTCGAAGACGTTGGTGCGACCGAGCCGCTCGTCGAGCAGGTCCACGGTGCCGGTGCTCGGATGCGTCCCGGCGCTGGCCAGGTTCAGCAGCGTGGTCTTGCCGGCGCCGTTCGGACCGAGCACGACCCAGCGCTCGTCCAGCTCCACCGACCAGTTCACGTCCGACAGCAGATCGGCACCACCCCGGCGCACGCCGACGCCGTCCATTCGGATGACCAGGTCGTCCACGTCAACCTCCCCGTGTGCTCGGCCACGCGGCGCCCGTGCCGACGCGTCCTCGGTCTCGGCCGGTGCCCGACCGCCGCCGCATTCCCGCGGGCCATTGTCGCTTCCGGTGCCGGCACGGCGTCCACGGGGCCGCGCCCCCGGAGGCGCCGCCGGCCGTTCGCCGGAACCAGCACACGGCGGCGCGGCGGTCGCGTACCGTCCCCGTTCCGTGCGCCTCCTGCGATTGCGAGCACCACTCCGAGCGACCGTGCCACTGCTCACAGCGGCCGCGCTGTCCTGCGCTGAGCTCGTGCTGGGCACCGGGGCCGCGGGCGTGGCCACGACGCTGGCCGGTGCGCTGCTCGGCGTGCTCGCCGTTCCGCTCGCCGCGCAGCTCGGCCTGCTGCTCGGCGCCGGGCTGTTCGGGCTGCGCGTGCGGCACGTCGCGATCGGCGCGCGGCGCGCCCTGCTGCGGCGCCGGATCGGACGCACGACGCTGACCGTGCGGGCGCTGCCGGTCTCCGTGGAGTCCGAGATCGGGCCGTGGCGCCCACCGGTCGTCCTGCGCAGCTGGTTGGCGGGGTTGCTGTCGGCGCTGGCCGGTGCTGCCGTGGTGGTCGCGTCCTGGTGGGGCCTCGGCGCGCCGCTCGGACGCGGGTTCGCGGTGGCGGGCGCGGCGATGATGGTGGCGAAGCTCGTCCCGCGGCGCGGTGCCCTCGTCACGTCCACCGGGTGGCTGCTCGTCGGCCTGCCGCGGATGCCCGAGCCCCGGCGTTCCGAGTTCCGCGCCTCCCCGCTGGCGGCTGCGGTGCACGACGCGCTGCAGTCCGGCGAGCTCGACGAGGCGCAGCGGCAGGTGGAACGGCTCGCCGCGGAGCACCCGGACCTCGACACCGCCCTGTGGTGCCGCGTCGCGCTCGCCGAGGCGCGCGGTGAACCGGCCCGGGCCGCGATGCTCCTGCTCGGCCGCCTGTCCGAAGAGGACAAACCGCCGCGGGAGATGTCGCAGCTGCTGGCCGGGCTCGCGGGCGCCGGCGCATCGGCGGTGGAGGCCGGGGCGGTCCCGGCCGAGCAGCTGCTGCCGACCGCGCGGGAGGCGCTGCGCGACGCGGTCCGCCTGGGCTACCCGGAGTTGCAGCTGTGCGGCACGCGCGCGGTGTTCGCGCTGCTCGACGGGGACCCCGACGAGGCGGAGCGGCTGGCCCGGATCGGCGCCGAGTTCACGACCTCGCCGCTGACCCGCGCCGACGACTGCGCCACGCTGGCGCGCGCCCGCATGGCGCGGCGCGACCACGCGGCAGCGCGGGAAGCGCTGCGGCTGGCCGAGGAGAGCGCCGCCTGGTGGCCGCGCGTGCGGCGCACCCGCGAACGCCTCGACATCACCTGAGCGAGCGGCGCGGTGCGCATTTCGCGCGAAATGCGCACCGCGCTAGGCGAGGACGACCTTGCCGAGCTCGGCGGAGCCGGACAGCAGTTCGTGCTTCGGCAGCACCCGCACCGTGTACCCGGCGGGGCCGGCGTGCGGCAGCGTCACCTCCGCCTCGTAGCGGCCATCCCCGGTGCAGCGCATGGATTCGGTGACGAAGTCGTGCAGCCCGTCCTCGTCGTCGACCCTGCCGACGACGACCTCGACGTCCACGTCGGAGGGCTCGAGCCCCGCGAGGTCCACCTGGGCGCGCACGGTCACCTGGCCGCCGAGCAGGGGCGCTTCGCCGTCGGCGAGGATCATCTCGGTGTCGCGCACCCGCACGGACTCCCAGGAGCGGGCGAGCTTCGCGCGGTACTCCGCGAGCTCCTTCGCCCCGCGGTAGCCGTCGGCCGACATCGCGCGCACGGAGCGGATCGCCGGCCCGTAGTGGTGGTCGACGTACTCGCGCACCATCCGGGAGGACTGCACGCGCGGGCCGAGCGAACCGAGCGTGTGCCGCACCATCGACATCCACTTGCCGGGCACGCCGTCGGAGTTGCGCTCGTAGAACATCGGGGCCACGTGCTCGGAGACGAGTTCGTACAGCGCCTCGGCCTCGAGGTCGTCGCGCCGGTTGGGGTCGGTGACCCCGTCGGCGTTCGGGATGGCCCAGCCGTTGTGCCCGTCGAACATCTCGTCCCACCACCCGTCGCGCACGGACAGGTTGAGCACCCCGTTCAGCGCTGCTTTCATGCCGGAGGTGCCGCAGGCCTCCAGCGGGCGCACGGGGTTGTTCAGCCAGACGTCGCAGCCGGACACGAGGTAGCGGGCCAGCGACATGTCGTAGTCGGGCAGGAACACGATGCGGTGGCGCACGTCGGCCTCGTCGGCGAACCGGGCGATCTTCTGGATCATCGCCTTGCCGCCCTCGTCCGCGGGGTGCGACTTGCCGGCGACGACGACCTGCACCGGGCGCTGCTGATCGAGCAGCAGCCGCCGCAGCCGGTCGGTGTCGCGCAGCATCAGCGTCAGGCGCTTGTACGTCGGCACGCGGCGGGCGAAGCCGATGGTGAGCACGTCCGGGTCGAAGACCGAGTCGCACCAGCCCAGTTCCAGGTGCGAGGCGCCCCGCTCCAGCCACGACTGGCGCAGCCTGCGGCGCACCTCCTCGATCATGCGCTGGCGCAGCGAGCACCGCAGCTCCCACAGCAGCGAGTCGCTGACCGGTTCCACGCCGCGCAGCCCCGCACCGCTGTCCATTTCGGACTCGCCGAGGAGCTTGCCGAGCTCCCGCGCGGACCAGGTCGGACCGTGCACCCCGTTGGTCACCGAGCGGATCGGGATCTCCTCCACGCCGAAGCCCGGCCACAGGCCGTGGAACATCTTCCGCGTGACCTGGCCGTGCAGTTCGGACACGCCGTTGGCGCGCTGGGCCAGCCGCAGGCCCATGTGCGCCATGTTGAACATGCCCTCCTTCTCCTCCGCACCGAGCTGCAGCACGCGGTCGGTGGACACCCCGGGCAGCAGCGGGTCCTCCGCCCGGTCGTCGAAGTAGCGGCGCACCAGCTCCACGGGGAACCGGTCGATGCCCGCGGCGACGGGGGTGTGCGTGGTGAACACGGTCCCCGCGCGCACGGCTGCGACCGCCTCGTCGAACCGGAGCCCCGGGTCGCCGGCGAGCTCCCGGACGCGCTCCAGGCCGAGGAACCCGGCGTGCCCCTCGTTGGTGTGAAACACCTCGGGGTGCGGGTGCCCGGTGGCGGCGCAGTACTCCCGCACGGCGCGCACACCGCCGATGCCCGCGAGGATCTGCTGCCGGATGCGGTGCTCGGCGTCCCCTCCGTAGAGCCGGTCGGTGGTGCCGCGCAGGTCCTCGTCGTTCTCCGGGACGTCGCTGTCCAGCAGCAGCAGCGGGACCCGCCCGACGCTGGCCTTCCACACGCGCGCGTGCAGCACCCGCCCGGCGGGGATGGCCACGCGCACGCGCATCGGCTCGCCGTCCTCGGCGGTCAGCGGCTCCAGCGGCAGCCCGCGCGGGTCGATCACCGGGTAGTGCTCGACCTGCCAGCCCTCCGCCGAGAGGGTCTGCCGGAAGTACCCGGAGCGGTAGAGCAGCCCCACCCCGATCAGCGGCACGCCGAGGTCCGAGGCCGACTTGAGGTGGTCGGCGGCGAGCACGCCGAGCCCGCCGGAGTAGTTCGGCAGCGTCTCGTGCAGGCCGAACTCCATCGAGAAGTAGGCCACCGACCGGGGCAGCGCCGCGCCCTCGTCGAGGCGCTGCTGGTACCAGCGCGGCACCGACAGGTACCGGCGCAGGTCGTCGTCGACCGCGCGGGTGCGCGCGAGGAAGTCCTCGTCGTGCGAGAGCTGGATGAGCCGCTCGGCCGGCACCTCCGCCAGCAGCCGCAGCGGGTCGCCGCCCACCTCGTTCCACACCCGCGGGTCGACCGCGGCGAACAGGTCCTGCGTGGGCGGGTGCCAGGTCCAGCGGAAGTTCGTCGCCAACGTGCGCAGGGCGCGCAGCGCCTCGGGCAGGTGGGCGCGCACGGTGAATCGGTGGACTGCTCTCACGCGAGGGGACCATATCTCGTCCCCGCGAGCTCGGAAGCCCCGTCCGCGAGGCCGCGCACGCGCCCGCCCGGCGCCTCTGAGAAGCTGCCCGGGTGCGCGGACTGCTGGTGCTGCTGACGGTGCTCGGGCTGCTGAGCGCGTGCGCCCGGGGCCCGCAACCGGACTCGATGGTCACCGATCCGGTCGACCCGGGTTTCGTGCGCAGCGGGCCCGGCGAGGCCGGGGACACCGATGCGCTGGCGGCCACGGTCGCGGCCGAGGCCCAGCGGTACTGGTCGCAGCGGTTCGGCGAGGTCCACGGCGGACCGTGGCGCGACCTGCGCGGTTTCCGCGCGGTCACCACCACCGGCAGCGGCCAGCAGCTCCCGCCGTGCGCCGGGGACCTGGGCCAGGTGGAGGGCAACGCCTACTACTGCGCCGATGCCGACACGGTGGTGTGGGACCGCTCGGCGCTGCTGCCGGTGCTGCGCGAGCGCTACGGCGAGGCGGCCGTGGCGGTCGTGCTCGCCCACGAGGTGGGGCACGCGGTGCAGCGGCGCGCGGGCCTGGACCTCGACGGGGCCGACCTGCCGCGCAGCTCGCTGGAGACCATGGCCGACTGCCAGGCCGGGGCGTTCCTGCGGTGGGTGCACGACGGCGGCAGCTCTCGACTGCGCCTCACCGACGAGCAGCTGGACGCCGCGCCGCGCGCGCTGCTGGTGTTCCGCGACTCCACGGGCGCGCAGCCCGCCGAGGAGAACCTGCACGGGGACTCCTTCACCCGGGTCGCGGCGCTGCGCACGGGGTACCGGCAGGGGCCGGACGCCTGCGGCGGTCCGCAACCGCGCGATCTCGGCAGCGGGGAGCGCCCGCCGCGCCCGCTGCGCGAGGTGCTGCGGGCCTCGCGCCTCGCGGAGTTCTTCGGCGAGGTGACCGGCGGGCGGTACCGGGCCGCGCCGCCGCGGCCGCTGTCCGCGGACCGGTCCGACTGCGTCGCCCCCGGCCCCAGCGGCTACTGCACCGAGGCCCCGCACGTGGTGATGCGGCGGCCGATGCTGGAGCGCCTGCACTACGACATCGGCGACCAGGCCGTGGAGACCGTGCTCGCCGCCCGCTACGCGCGGGGCGCGCTGCGGGCCGCCGAGCCGGGGGCGAAGTCCGGCCCGGAGGCGGACGCGCCGGGACCGGCCTCCCCCACCCGGCCGGAGATGTGCCTGACCGGGGCGTACACCGCTGGCCTGGCCGAGCGCGGCGAGCTCACCCGTTCGGACGCCGACGAGGCGGTCGAGGCGGTGCTCGACGCGGAGGTGTTCGGCCGCGCGCAGCAGGGGGGAGGTCTCACCGCCTCCGCGCGTTTCGACGCCTTCCGCGCCGGCGTGCGCGGCGGGGAGTCCGCGTGCCGCTGAGGTCCTGCTCCCCGCCCCCGCACCGGCTCGCCGATCTCGCGCAACGCCCCTGATCCGAACCGTTAGGCTTTCCCCGGTCCGCGCACGCGCGGGCACACGACCGCTGCGGCACTTGTGGGGATGACGCCAGTGTTGGGGTTGCCACGTTCACGTCCGGCCGGACCGGACCGGAGCGGACCGGCGCGCGCCGGCAGGCCGGGACCGCGGCGGCTGCTGAGCGCCGTCGGCGCCGCGCTCACCTGCGTCACGCTGGCCGGGTGCGCGCCGCCGATCAGCGGAGTCCCCACCGTGTCCGGCGGCGACCCGAGCGCGGAGGTGGCGGGCTTGCCCGCGGTCGACGGCCCGAGCGGTACCCGCGCGGAGGCCCCCGAGCCGACGGTGCCGGTGCGCGGCGCGGACGGGAGACCGGCGGACCGCCTGGCCGCGCGGGCCGTGGAGGACGTGCAGGAGTACTGGGCCGAGCAGTTCCCCGAGACGTTCGACGGGGCGGGGTTCACCCCCATGCGCGGGTTCGTCTCCTTCGACGCGACCGGGCGCGGCGTCCCGTTCTGCGGCAAGCACATGCGCACCCCCAACGCCTTCTACTGCGCCGCCGAGGACCGCATCGCCTGGGACCGCGGTGAACTGCTGCCCGGGTTGCGCAACAGCTTCGGACCGATGGGCGTGGTGGCCGTGCTCGCGCACGAGACCGGGCACGCGGTGCAGCGGCGCGCGGGCACGACCGAACGCGGCACCCCGATGATCGTGCGGGAGCAGCAGGCCGACTGCTTCACCGGTTCGTACTTCCGCTGGGTCGCCGAGGGGGACTCCCGCCGCTTCCGGATGTCCACGGGGGACGGCCTCAACCAGGTGCTCGGGGTGCTGAACTACATCCGCGACGCCCCGGGGCAGCGGAACTTCACCGACGGACAGGCGCACGGCAGCGCGTTCGACCGCATCACGGCTTTCCAGCAGGGCTTCACCGGCGGGCCCGAGCGGTGCGCCGCGATGGACGAGCGGAGCGTCCGCGAGCGCACCACGCAGTTCGCGAACTGGAAGGACGGCCAGGACGAGGACCTGCCGGTCGACCGCAGGTCCCTGCAGCGCGTCTGGGACAGCCTGCAGGCGGTCTTCCACGACACGGCCGCCCGCCCGCCGCAGCTGACCACGGACCTGGCCGAGTGCGCCCCGGCCACCTCCGACGCAGCCGCCGCGTACTGCCCGGGTGACGACGTCGTCGCGGTGGACCTCGAGCGCCTCGGCGCGCTCGCCCAGCAGCCCGACGGGAACGCCGGGACCGCCGGCTACGGCGATTTCGCCGCCTACGCCCAAGTGGCCTCCCGGTACGCGCTGTCCGTGCAGCAGGCCGCCGGGATGCCGGTGCGCGGCGAGCGGGCCGGGCTGCGCACGGCCTGCTTCGTGGGCGGCTGGAGCGGTCTGCTCATGGAGGACCCGATCGGGCAGCGCAACCCGGTCGGACGGCTGCGCGTGGCTCCCGGTGACATCGACGAGGGCGTGGCGGCGCTGCTCAGCCGCGACGGCCTGATCGCCGCGGACGCCGACGGGGAGCAGGCCACGGCGGGTTTCGCCCGCGTGGAGGCCTTCCGCACCGGTTTCCAGGGCGGGTTCAGCGCCTGCGGCGCCAAGTACCGCGCCTGAGGGGGCCTCCGCGCGGAAGCGGCCCGGTGCGCGAGGCGCACCGGGCCGCGGGAACCGCCGGGCCACCCGTGCTCGGGTCGGCGCGCGGCTTCAGAGCAGAGCGCTGGTCAGTCAGAACAGCGCGCTGGCCAGCGAGCGCCGCGCCTTGAGCACCCGCTCGTCGGACTCCGGGAACAGGTCGAACATCTCCAGCAGGTACCGGCGCACCCGGTCCCGCTCGTCGCCCGAGGTGCGGCGCACGGTGCCGATCAGCCGGTCGAAGCCCTCGGGGACCTTGCCCGCGGCGAGCTCGGCGTCGGCCGCGGACAGCTGGAGGTCCACGTCGTCCGGGGAGGCGTCCGCGCGTTCGATGGCGGACGGGTCGGCCGACTCGGCGCGCTCGAGGAACCACACCTGCGCCAGCGCGGCCTGGGCCTGCTCGTTGTTCGGCTCGGCGTCCAGGATCGCCTGGTAGGCCTGGGCCGCCTGCTGGTAGTCGCCGCGTTCCAGCGCGTCCTCGGCAGCGGTGAAGCGGGTGTCCTCCGCCTCCTCGGCGGCACCGCCGCCCTGCTCGGCCGCGGCGATGCCGGGCAGCTGCTCGCGCAGCTGGTCGAGCAGCTGGTCGATCCACTGGCGCAGCTGCGGCTCGGGCTGGACCCCCTGGAAGGCGTCGACGGGCTGCCCGCCGGCGATCGCGATGACCATGGGGATCGACTGGGCCTGGAAGAGCTGCGCGATGCGCTGGTTCTGGTCCACGTCGATCTTGGCCAGCACCCACGCGCCGCCGTACTCGCCGGCGAGCTTCTCCAGCACGGGCGAGAGCTGCTTGCACGGACCGCACCACTCGGCCCACAGGTCCACGATCACCGGGACCTGCTTGGACCGCTCGACCACCTCGTCCTGGAAGGTGGACTCGGTGACGTCCACGACCGCCGCGCTCGGGCCGCCCTGCCCGCCCGCGGCCTCCCCGCCGCGCGCCTGGGCGCTCCCGGCGGACTCGGCCCTGTTCTTCAGGTTCGACAGATCAACCGCGCCCGCCATGGCGGCGGGCATCCCTGCGTTCTGCTCCGGGCTCGTCACACCCCCATCGTGACACGCCGGCGCCCCGTGTTGGCCGCCCGGGCGAGCGCCGATTCCCCCCGGTCCGACGAGCTCCACCGCAGGCCCGCCGAGCCGCACGGCCGCACCGACGAGCCCCCGCGGTCGGCACGAACAACGCGACACGCCGAGAGCGGCTCGAACAACTCCGGAAGGTGCGATCTCAGCGCACTCGATCAGGTGGCACATGCCGAGCACTCTTCAGTTCCCGCGATCACCCCGACGAAAACAACAACGGATCCGCGAGGGGGCAACTGTCTCCACGCGGCCTGAGACGAGGCCCTCCGCGGCCTCCGGACCCGAACCGATGAGAGGTACAACAGTGCGTATCGCTACTCGTGTTGCCGGTGTCGCCGGCGCCACAGCCCTCGGCGTGATGGCCTTCGGTGCGACCGCGTTCGCCGACAGTGCCGACAACGACGGCGTCGGCCTGCTCAACGACGACAACATCAGCGCGGTTCCGGTCAACCTGTGCAACAACAACGTTGCCGCCGCGATCGGCGTCACCGCGCCGATCCTCTCGCCGCAGACCGCCAGCTGCACCAACGCGCCGGTGGTGGACCACCCCTCGCAGCAGGGCTGACCTGCCGCCCGGGAACCCGGCGGGAAGCCCCGCGCACGGTGGTGCCGGCCCCGCCCCGGCCGCCCGGAGCGGCGGATCGGGACTCCCGCACCACCGGGTCCGCAGCGGACCGAGCGCTCTCGGGGGCGACCACGGCTGCCGTGGTCGCCCCCGAACCGCGTCCGGCACCCGCGCGCCGTCACTGCTCGTCGAGGTGCTCCTCGACGCGCCGCACCTTCTCCTCCAGCTGACCGGTGTCGTGGCCGCGCCGGATGTCGGCCTTGAGCACGAGGCTCGTCCGCGGTGCCACCGCCGAGACCGCTTCCGTCGCGCGCTTGACGACGTCCATGACCTCCTCCCACTCGCCTTCGATCGTGGTGAACATCGCCGTCGTCTCGTGCGGCAGGCCGGACTCGCGCACGATCCGCACCGCCGCCGCGACGGCCTCGCTGACGCTGTCCGTCTCCCCGGCGCCGCTCGGCGCCACGCTGAACGCGACCAGCATCGTCAGTGCTCCTCTCCTCGTCCGCTCCGCACCGTGGGGTACGCCTTCCCCAGCTTCGACCACCTCGGCAACCCCCCGCGGTCGTGCGCGCTGCTAGCGTCGACTGTCATGAGCCCGCACCGCCCGCTGCCGTTCGACCCCATCGCCCGCGCGGCCGAGAACTGGGCCGAGCGGATAGGACCGTCCTCGACGATGGCAGCGGTCACCAGCGTGATGCGCGTGCAGCAGATCCTCCAGTCCGCCGTGGACACCGCGCTGCGCCCGCACAACCTCACGTTCGCCCGGTACGAGGCCCTGGTGCTGCTGACCTTCTCCAGCCGGGGGAGCCTGCCGATGCGGGTCATGGGCGATCGGCTGCAGCTGCACCCCACGAGCGTCACCAACATCGTGGACCGGCTGGAGCAGGACGGCCTGGTGCGCCGGCTGCCGCACCCGACGGACCGGCGCACCACCCTGGTCGAGATCACCGAGGAGGGCCAGGACCGGATGAAGCAGGCGACCGAGGCGGTCATCGACATCGACTTCGGGCTGCACGGGCTCGACCAGGAGGAGACCGAGCAGCTCGCCGCGCTGCTGGGCAAGGTCCGGCACTCCAGCGGGGACTTCTGAACGGCCCCGGCGCCGGAACCTGAGCGGTGGGCGCCCCCGATAGGCTGCGGGCATGGCCGATCACCTTCAGGTAGTGACCACCACCGACTCCGAGGAGACCGCGGCGGAGCTCGCGCGCGGCGTCGTGCGGGCCGGTCTGGGCGCGTGCGTGCAGGTCGTCCCGGTGCGCAGCTTCTACGTCTGGGACGGCGAAGCCCAGGACGACCCCGAGTGGCAGCTGCAGGTCAAGACCTCCGCCAAGCGGCTGGACGACCTGGTCGCGCACCTGCGCTCCGAGCACAACTACGACGTGCCGGAGATCATCGCGCTGCCCGTCACCGGTGGCAGCGAGGACTACCTCGCCTGGGTCGACGAGGAGACCGGATGAGCACCCGCGCCGGGTCCGGCAGCACCGGCCGGTCGAGGGGCTGGGAGCTGAGCGCTGGGGACTGAGCGCGGTGCCCGCACGCTGCGCCGCCACCCGCGGCCCTTCCCGCAGGAGACACCCTGCGCATCTGTGCTCCCGGTCACATGGGCAGACTCGGGTGGGACGACGTGAGGAGGTGGGGTGCCGTGCTGCGCACCTACGGCGGCTGGTTCCGCATCGTGGCGATCGCCGAGGCGTTCTCGTGGCTCGGCCTGCTGGTGTCGATGGCGTTCAAGTACGGCCTGGACATGCCGCAGGGCGTGACCGTGTTCGGTTGGATCCACGGGTTGGTCTTCACCGCCTACGTCCTCTGCTGCCTCGTCGTGTTCAGCCCGCTGCGCTGGAAGTTCAGCGTGCTCGTGCTGGCGTTGATCGCCTCGGTGCCGCCGCTGGCGACCGTGTGGTTCGAACGCTGGGCGATGCGCCGGAGGCTGCTGGAGCGCAGCGACTCGCCCGACCCCACCTTCTGGGGACGCGTCGGCTACGTGCTGCGCACGCTGAACTGAGCGGCCCGCGCGACGCTCCGGAGGTCCGCGGGACGCACCCGCGCGGCCTCAACGGACACGGGCCTCGTGAACGACTACGGTGGCGGCATGGCCCGACTTGGCGAACTCTTCCCCGGTCGCAAGCTGCAGCACGAGGGGGATCAGGACGGCGCCGGCCGGAAGCACGACCCGGGCGGCCCGCTGGACCTCGACAGCGGTGTGGTCTACCTCGCTCCGCCGGAGCGCGAGGACGCGCCTCCGCACGACTCCGGCACGGACACCGCGGCGGAGGACGCCGCCGAGTAGCCCGGATCCCTGCGCACCCGACCCGCGTCCGCGCCGCGCCGGGCTGCTGCGGGCCGCTGCCCGCAGCAGCGCATCACGGCGAGATCGCGAATTGCTCCATACCGCCCCCGATGGCCGGTTCTCTCAGCTACGGTCCCCGCGGAAGTGACACGATCAGGCGAGATGCGGGGTTCTCCCGGAGCTCGCCGCGGCGGCTGAGGAAGGGCGGCTGTGCAGCCGGACACGGGTATCCAGAACTCCGGACTCGACAACGACGAGGCCACTGAGGACGGCACCGCGCTGCTCGGACAGCCCGCGCCGTCCGACACCCGCGCCCTCGACCCGGAACAGCGCGCTCTCGCCCAGCGCATCGGCGAGGACTGGAAGCGCATCAGCTCGCGGATCGCCGAGCTGTTCGCCACCGGCGTCGGCGCGAACGACCCGCGGACCCAGCAGACCGTGCACGAGCACTACCGGTGGATCTGCCACTTCTGGGTGCCCGACCGGGAGTCGTACCTGCGGCTGGCCGAGATGTACGTCAACCAGCCGAAGTTCCGCAGGCGCATCGAGCGGAAGAAGCCCCAGGGCATGGCCTCCTACCTGCGGGACGCGATGACGCACTACGCGTGGGCGCAGCTGCGCTGAGCGGGCCCCGCACGGCACCGCCACCCGGTGCTCGGCGCGGTCCCGGCCGGTCCGGCACGATGAAATGATGCACTACGTCGAATCGGGAACGGGCCGACCGCTGGTCCTCCTGCACGCGTTCCCCGTGGACGCCCGGATGTGGAACGGCGCTCGCGCCCGGCTGGAGCATCAGGCGCGCGTGATCACCCCGGACCAGCGCGGGCTGGGTGAGAGCCCGCTGGCCGGTGCGGATGACCCGGACACCTCAGGGGCCGGACCGAGCCTGGACACCGTGGCCGCCGACGTGCTCGCGCTGCTCGACGACCTCGGGCTGGACCGCGTGGTGCTCGGCGGTTGCTCGATGGGGGGCTACGCGGCGATGGCCGTGCTGCGCGCGGCCCCGGAGCGCGTGCGCGGCCTGCTGCTGGTGGACACCAAGGCCGCCGCCGATGACGAGCAGGCGCGCGCGAACCGGTTGTCCGTCGCCGAGCGGGCGGAGAGCAGCGGTGTCGGCGGCTGGCTCGCGGGGGACTCGCTGCCGAACCTGCTGGGGACGACGACGCACGAAACGCGCTCGGCCGTGGTGGAGCGCGCTCGCGCGATCATCGACTCGCAGTCGGGCGCCGGGGTCGCCTGGGCGCAGCGGGCCATGGCGGCGCGGCCGGACAACACCGAGCTGCTGCGCGCGCACACCGGACCGGTGCTCCTCGTCTCCGGGACCGAGGACGCGCTCATCCCCCCGGACGACACCGCCGCGCTCGCCGAGCAGCTGCCGAACGGCGAGTTCCGCTCGGTCCCCGGCGCGGGGCACCTGTCCCCGCTGGAGGACCCCGACGGGTTCGCCGACGTCGTCGCTCCCTGGTTGCAGCGGCTCGGGTGAGGGCGCGGCTCGGGTGCGGGCACCGCCGGCCGGTCCCCGCGGTCAGTTGGTGTCGGCGATGTCCGCCCGGGTGGCGCTGAACTGCTTCGTCCGCGTCGCGGCGGGCCCGTCCTCGGCGGACCCGTCGGCGTACCCGTCCTCGGCGGGCTCGTCCTCGGCGGGCCCGTCGGCGGAGGCCCCGCTCGCGGCGGGCCGCTCGGATCCACCCTCGTCCGCGGCACCGCTGCGGGCCGCGGCCTGGTGCTCCTCCTGCGAGGTGCCCTGCTCGGACTGCCCGGAGCGGCCGGACTGCCCGTTCGACGCGGCGAGGTCCGCCCGCGCGATCCGCTCGGTCGGGGCGTCGATCCCGGGGCCGCCCGCGGGCGCGTGCACCGCGGTGTCCTCGGCGTGCCCGGTGTCCTCGGCCCCGGCGGCGCTCGCCCCGGCACCCCCGTCCGCACTGGCCGCGTCCGCCTCCGCGCTCCGGGCGGCTTCCGCGGACGTGCCCTCGGAGCGGTCCTCGGCCAGGGCGGCCTCGGCCTGCCGGTGCGCCTGCTCCCGGGCCTCGGCCGCGGCCTGCTGCAGCTGCTCCTCCTCGGTGTCCTCGTCGGAGAGCCGCTCCAACAGCGGCGTGGTCTGGCCGAGCAGATCCGCCACGTCGCGCAGCTTGCCCGCGACGGTGTCGCGCAGCCGGGTCACCGCGTGCACCTGCTCGTCGGCCTTGTCCAGCCGGCGCTGCACCTCCTCGGAGGTGGCGCGCAGCCGCTCGTTCGCGTCCTCGCGGGCGGTGGTGATGAGCCGGCTGCGCTCGCGGGTGCCGTCGTCGATGAGCCGCGTGGCCTCCTCGGTGGCCTCGCGAACCATGCGGGTGGCCTTCTCGTGCGCTTCGGAGACGATCCGCTCGGCCTCGGCCCTGCTGTCGGCCTCGCGCTTCTCGGCCGCCGCGGTGGACTCGCGCTCGAGCTCCCGGGCCTTCTCGGTGGCCTCGTTGACCATCCGGTTCGACTCGTCGGTGGCCTCCCGCACGCGCCGGTGGGCCTCGTTGGTGCCTTCGCGGAGGCGGCGGTTGGCCTCGTCGTTGGCCTCGCGCACCCGGCGCTCGGCCTCGGCCTTGCTCTCGGCCTCCTGCTCGGCGAGCGCGCGCATCGCCTCGCTGCGCCGGGCGGCCATGGCGATCTCGAAGTCCTCTTCGATCTGCGTGCGCCGCGCCTCGGACTCCTCGTCCGCCCGCTGCCGGTTTTCCTCGGCCTCGCGGGTGATGCGCTCGGCCTCGGCCTTGGCCGCCTCCATGACCGAGCGGTGCTCGGTTTCCATCTCGGTGCGCCGGTTGTCCGTCTCGCTGATCAGCGACTCGTAGCGGTTGCGCAGCTCGGTCGCCTCGGCCTCCGCGCGCTCGCGGGTGGCGGAGGCGTCCTGCTCGGCGCGGGAGCGGATGTCGGCGGCCTCGTCCTGCGCCAGGCGCAGCATGCGCTGCAGCCGCTCGCTGAGCCCCTCCATCGTGGTCGGCGGCTTCCCGAGCCGCTCCACCTGACCGCGCAGGGACTCCACTTCGGAGCGAGCCGCCTCCAACTGCTTGGACAGATCGTTGGCCTGCGACACGGCAGCGTCGCGGTCGGACGTGAGCAGCTTGATCTCCGAGTCCAGCCGCTCCAGGTGCTCGTCCACCTGCGCACGGTCGTACCCGTTCTTCCGCGCCAGGTCGAAACCTGATCCCATCGGCAGCAGATCGCGATCATCGGCAAGGCCCATGCTCTCCAAGCTACCCGCAACGCCCGGTTCGTGTGCGACGTGTGGCGACGGCGGGAGCCAAATTTCCCGAGGTGATCTTGGTCCTGCCCCCGCGGGGGGAGGCCGCCCGCATCTCGGCCGATCGGTCGATCGCGTCGAGCGTGCCGCCGGTCCGCACCGGGTGTGGGATGACCTGTGTGAGACGTCCGGGGACCGGGTACTCGCATTCCGGGCACCTCGGACCGAGGTCCGTTCGAGTGCAACGGGGAGCGGGGGTGAAGGACATGACCGGTGCGAACGGCGCGGGGAGCCGAACCGCCCGCGCGCAGCGGTGGGTGCGGTGGCAGGACTGGGTGGCCGTGCTCCTGGGGGTCGTCCTCGTGCTGACACCGCTGTGGACGACGACGACGGCGCCGGCCCTCTCCGCCTCGCTCATCCTGGGAATCCTGCTGATCCTGGCCAGCCTGTGGTCCCTGGCCGATCCGCGGTCCATGACCAGCGAGTACGCCCACATCCTGCTCGGGGTGATCCTGTTCGTGGCCCCCTGGCCGCTCGGTTACGCGGCCTTCAGCGGGGTGGCGTGGACGTCCTGGGTGATCGGCGTGCTCACCGTGGCGCTGGGGCTCGCCGCGCTGCCCGCGGTGCCCGCGGCCCACGCCGGTCGGCGGGGGTGAGCGGTCGGTCCGCGGTCGTCAGCCGGCCGGTTGGACGAGCTCGACGAGCACCCCGCCCGCGTCCTTCGGGTGCACGAAGTTCACCCGGCTGCCCGCGGTGCCGCGGCGCGGCTCGTCGTAGAGCATGCGCAGCCCCTCGTCGCGCAGCACCCGCGCCGCCTCGGCGACATCGGTGACCCGGTAGGCCAGCTGCTGCAGCCCCGGGCCGCTGCGGTCGAGGAACTTCGCGATGGTGGAGGTCTCGTCGGCCGGAGCCAGCAGCTGCACCTGCGCGGCGCCGGAGGCGTCCCCCGGGGCGCGCAGCATCGCCTCGTGCACCCGCTGCTCCTCGTTGAGCTCGCGGTGGGCCAGTTCCAGCCCGAACGTGCTCCGGTGGAACTCGATCGCCTCGTCCAGGTCGGGCACCGCGATGCCGACGTGGTCGACCGCCGTGACCAAGCCGCCCAGTTCCTCGCGCATACGAGCATCCTAGAGGACTCCGCTCAGCCACCGCCGCTCGCCGCAGGTGTACCCGTAAACTTCCTCATTCCGACGCTGCAGCGTCGCAGGAACCACTCGGGCAAGGCGGGACCACCGGTGGGTTCTCCTGCGCGGCTCTCGCGGGGAAGGCGAGGAACACCGCTCCCTTCCGCCGAACCTGGCCAAGACCGCCCCCGGGCGGCGAGGATGGACGGCGAGCGCGGCGCGCGGCGCCGCGGCAGGACCATCCGACCCGCAACACCGACACGGGAGGCAGCAGTGAGCACCTCCGTGATTCTCGCGGGCGCCCGCACTCCGATGGGGCGCCTGCTGGGATCCCTCAAGGACTTCTCCGGCGCGCAGCTCGGCGGCGCCGCCATCCGCTCGGCCCTGGAGCGCGCAGGCGTCTCCCCCGAGCAGGTGCAGTACACGATCATGGGGCAGGTGCTCACCGCAGGGGCCGGGCAGATCCCCGCGCGGCAGGCCGCCGTGGCAGCGGGCATCGGCATGGACGTGCCCGCGCTGACCGTCAACAAGGTGTGCCTGTCCGGCCTGGACTCGATCGCGCTGGCCGACCAGCTCATCCGCGCGGGCGAGTTCGACACGGTCGTCGCGGGGGGCCAGGAGTCGATGACGCAGGCCCCGCACCTCATGCCGAAGTCCCGCGAAGGCGTGAAGTACGGCGAGGCCCAGCTGCTCGACCACATGGCCTACGACGGGCTGTTCTGCGCCTTCGACAACAAGGCGATGGGCGCGGCCACCGACGAGTACAACGAGCGGCACGGCCTCACCCGCGCCGAGCAGGACGCGTTCGCCGCGCGCTCGCACCAGCGCGCGGCCGCCGCGGCGAAGAACGGCCTGTTCGACGCCGAGATCACCCCGGTCGAGGTGCCCAAGCGCAAGGGCGCCACCGAAACGGTCGAGGCGGACGAGGGCATCCGCCCGGAGACGACGGAGGAGAGCTTGGCCAAGCTCCCGCCCGCCTTCGGCGCGGACGGCACGATCACCGCGGGCACGGCCTCGCAGATCTCCGACGGCGCGGCCGCGGTCGTGGTGATGCGCCGCGACCGCGCCGAGGCGCTCGGCCTGCCCTGGATCGCCGAGATCGGCCCGCACGGCGTGGTCGCCGGCCCGGACGCGAGCCTGCACGAGCAGCCGGCCAACGCGATCAGGGCGGCGTGCTCCCGCCAGGGCGGTGCGGACCCGTCCGCGCTCGACCTCGTGGAGATCAACGAGGCCTTCGCCTCCGTCGGCCTGGTCTCCGGCCGGGCGCTCGGCCTCGACGAGGAGCGGGTGAACGTCAACGGCGGCGCGATCGCCCTGGGGCACCCGATCGGCATGTCCGGCGCCCGGCTCGCGCTGCACCTGGCGCTCGAGCTGCAGCGCCGCGGCGGGGGCGTCGGCGCGGCCGCGCTCTGCGGGGGCGGCGGCCAGGGCGACGCCCTCGTGCTGCGGGGTTGAGGGAGTCCGCGGATCTCCGGGGAGGCCCTGACTCCTCCCCCAGCCGCCCCGGAGATCCGCCACCGACGGGGGCCGAGCGGCCCGCGAGCACTTACCCTGGCGGCATGAAATGGCTCCGCGGGGGATGGAACAGGGCCGACTGGGTCGAACCGCAACGCACCACGACACCGCAGCAACAGCGGCAGGGCGCCGCGGAGGGGACCCGCCGCTACACCGCCGGGCACGACCAGTCGCCGCCCGCCCCGGCGGCGCAGCCGCCGCGCGCGAGCCTGCTCAGCCCGCAGGCCTGCGACGTGGACGTCAGCGCCAGCTCCTTCCGCCTGCTGCTCGTCGGCGGTGGCACGAGTGGTCTGCTCACCGTGCTGTGCGCGGCCGCCCTCGCCTTCGACGGGCACAGCGCGGGCGTGTGGATCTGGCAGCTCGTCTTCGGCATCGTGTTCGTCTGGTTCGTGATCTCCGCCCGCGGCATGCTCAACAGCCGCGGCTTCCTGCTCGACCACAGCGGCCTGTACGTGCGCACCCGCGGCGAGGTGTTCGGCGTGCCGTGGCAGGAGATCTCCGCCGTGGGCGTGGGCGCGCTCCCGTGGGTGGAGAACCGCCGCCCGGTGCACCCGGAGCGCCGGGTGGCGCTGGAGTTCTACCCGACCGACCCGGGTTTCGCCGAGCGGCACCCGGACTGGGAGAGGTGGCGCGTGGTCGAACCGCCCTCGGTGTCCGGCACCCCGGGGGAGCGCTACCGGTTCCACCTGCCGCCGTTCAGCCGCGTGCCGAAGCAGCTGGAGCGCGCGGTCCGGGGGATCGCCCCGCGCACGTGGATCGGCCAGTACCGCAGGCACCTGCCGCCACCGCCGCCGCAGGAGGAGTGAGCGACCGCGGCCGCGCCGGCCGCCCGCGACGCGACCGACCAGGCGGTGGGGGCGCCGCGCTCAGCCGTCCTGGAACCGCGATCAGAGCCCATCGGAGCGATACTCCAGGTCGCCGCCCCAGACCCCGCCCGGAGGCGGGCCGTGCCCCGTCGACCGAACTCAGCGAACTGCCTGCGATCACGACAGTCACGCCCACGCGTAGTGCTTTGCGTAGTACATTGTGTTGTATGAATACGCTTACGATCCGCACTGACTCCGAGGTGGAGCACGCACTGGAGTTCCTGACCCAGGAGGGGTATTCCCGTTCGGAGGCAGCCCGGATGGCAATCCTGGAAGCTGAACGGGCGCACCGGCGGGCGCGTCTGCGAGCCGAAGCCGAAGCACTGCGCAACGACCCCGAGGACGTCGCCGCATCGCGGGATCTGGCCGCCGAAATGGACGCTCACCGTGCGTGGTGACCTCTACCGGCTCAAAGCACCCCAGGGCACCCGCGGGCACGAACGAGCCGGTGCTCGTTACGCCGTCATCGTGCAATCCGATGACCTGCCGCTGTCCACGTGGCTCGTGGCCCCCACTTCGACCGGACGACGGGAAGCCTCGTTCCGCCCCGAGATCGAGATCAACGGCACCAAGACCCGCGTGATGGTCGAGCAGCTGCTCGTACTCGACCCGCAGACGCGCCTCGGCGAGTTCGCTGGCCGCTTGGACAGCGCCGAGATGCGCGCCGTCGACATCGCCCTCCGGGCCGTCCTCGGTCTGGACTGACCGCGTACGAAATCGATCGCTGCGCAATACGGGGCTCTCCCCTCCGGCAGCACGCCGACCGTTCAGCGA
This sequence comes from Salinifilum aidingensis, assembly GCF_054782015.1. Classification (NCBI taxonomy): domain Bacteria; kingdom Bacillati; phylum Actinomycetota; class Actinomycetes; order Pseudonocardiales; family Pseudonocardiaceae; genus Salinifilum; species Salinifilum aidingensis. Next base: position 115,218 of record NZ_BAAGTH010000005.1, read on the forward strand.
GCACCGATCGACGATCTCGGCGACCGGCCCGGCGGTGGGGGCGCCGCGCTCAGCCGTCGTGGAACCGCGCGAGCGTCTCCGCGTCCCAGCCGAGGCTGGCCACCGGATCGCCCCGCACCAGTTCCGGCGTGCCCGCGACGAACGTGCGCACCGGCCCGGGACCGGTCGCGGCCGTTTCGAACCGCACCGTGACCCGCCCGTGCCCGGCCCCCTGCACCCACCCGTGGCCGAGTTCCGGGTGGAAGGCGTCGTCGCCGGCGCGCCACCCGCGGCCGGCCTGCGGCGAACCACCGGGGTGCCGCTGCTCGGCGGCACCCTCCTCGGAGGGTTCGGCGGGCCGTTCGCCCTCCTCCCCGCCGAACAGCGGTTCCTGCTCCCAGTGCGCCAGCCCCGTGTAGGCCACGCCCACCAGGCGCACCGGCGTGCCGGGGGGCACCGCGGCGGCGACGAGGCGGCGCGCCGCGCTCATCAGCGCCGCCCGGTCGCTCGTCGCCGTGGCGAGCGTGTCCGAGCGGCTGATCGTGGTGAAGTCCGCGTCGCGGACCTTGACGGTGACCGTCCGCGCCGCGCGCTGCGCCCCCACCAGCCGCCGGTGGGCGGCCTGCGCCATCGCGTCGACCTCGCCGGCCAGCCGCCGCGGGTCGGTGATGTCGACGTCGAACGTGGTCTCCGCCCCCACCTGCTTCGACTCGGCGCGCTCGGCCACCGGGTGCTCGTCCTCGCCGTGCGCGAGCCGGTAGAGCTCGGTGCCGTGCGCCTGCCCCAGCAGGGCGGTGACGTCGTGCGGCTGCATCGCGGCCAGCTCGCCGACCGTGTGCACGCCGATGCGGTGCAGCTTCCCCTCGCTGACCGGGCCGACGCCCCAGAGCTTGCGCACCGGCAGCGCCCACAGCAGTTCCCGCTCCTCGTCGGGTTCCACGACGAGCATCCCGTCCGGCTTCGCCAGCCCGGAGGAGATCTTGGCGAGCTGCTTGCCGCTGCCCGCGCCGACCGACGCCGCCACACCGACCTCCGCGCGGATGCGCCCGCGCAGGTCGCGGGCGAACGCGCGCACCTCCGCGGGCTGCACCCCGCCCAGCCGGACCGGTTCGAGGAAGGCCTCGTCGACCGAGACCTGCTCGACGACGTCGCTGGCGGCGCGCACCTGCCCGAGCACCCGCCTGCTCACCACCTGGTACACGCGGAACCGGGGCGGCAGCACCACGGCCGTCGGGCAGCGGCGCCGCGCCTCCGCCATGGGCATGGCCGAGGCGGCGCCGAACTCGCGCGACTCGTAGCTGGCGCCGGCGACCGTGCCGCGCGGGCCGACCCCGCCGACGAGCACGGGCCGCCCGCGCAGCGTGGGGCGGGTCAGCTGCTCCACGGACGCGAAGAACGCGTCCATGTCCACGTGCAGCACCCATCTGCGCATCCGGCCCGCCCCGCTCACCGCGGTCAGGAGTTCACGATCGTCACCCGGCGCTCCTCGGACGGGCCGTCCCACGAGCGCGGCAGCGGTGTCGGCACCTCCGGTGCGACCGCGCCGACGATCCCGTCCAGCGCGGCCTCCGCCTTGCCCACCCACAGGTGCTTCGTGCCGTCGAAGCCGACGACCTCGGCCTGCGGGATCGCGGCGAACCGGCGGCGCGCTTCCGCCGGTTGCAGGTAGTCGTCGTGCTCGGGGACGAACGCGTGCACCGGTTTCCCGGACCCGGCCCAGGCCCGCAGGTGCTCCTCGGTGCTCCAGCGCAGCGGCGGGGACAGCAGCACAGCACCCCGCACGAGCGGGTCGAGGCCGTGCACCAGGGTCAGGTCGGTGCCGAAGGACCAGCCGAGCAGCCACACGTTCGGCAGGTCCTCGAACTCCGCGTACTCGAGGGCGGCGGCCACGTCGAACTTCTCCCCCGCACCGCCGTCGAAGTCGCCGTCGCTGCGGCCCTGCTCGCTCGCGGTGCCGCGCGTGTTGAACCGCAGCACGGCCACGTCGGCCAGGGCCGGCAGCCGGAACGCGGCCTTGCGGAAGATGTGCGAGTCCATCATCCCGCCGTGCGTCGGCAGCGGGTGCAAGCACACCAGGGTCGCCCGCGGCGGGCGGGACTCCGGCAGCGCCAGTTCGCCGATCAGCCGGAGCTCGTCGGCCGTGTGCAGGGTGATCGACCGCCGCCGCGCGGGCAGCATCGTGTTCGGCCCGATCCGCGTGCCCGCCGGGGCCTCTTCCTCGGTGCTCATCGGGATCGATCCTGCCACGAGGCCGGGCCGCTCCGGATGCGCGGTCGTCGCCGGCGTGCTCCGCGCGACACGGGGGCTACCGGCGCCGGGGCGGCCCGCCGCGGTGCCAGCAGCCGGTGTGCCAGTGGCGGCGCACCTCCGCCCCGCCGAACTCCGCGTCCGGCCAGGCCACGACGTGCGCCACGCCGGGGCGGATCTCGTGGTCGCAGCCGGGGCAGCGGTACTCCTTCACCGCCTGCGCGGCCGGCACGGTGCGCACCACCCAGTCGCCGTCCGGTCCGCTCTCCACGCGGGACGCGCCGATCCCGCCGAGGGGGAGTTCAGGCGGGCCGCCTCCGCGCGGGCGGCGCACTCGGTTGCGGCGTGGCACGCCCCCACGGTAGCGGGCCGCGGCCGCCACCGGCCGCGCGGTCAGCGGTCATTCGTCGAAGTCGCGCTCGGCGAGCTCCACGATGCGGTCGAGGGCCTGCTGCGCATCGGGGCCGTCGGCGCGCAGCCGCACCGTGTCGCCCTTCCGCGCGCCCAGCCCCATGACCTCCAGCACGCTGCCGGCGTTGGCCTGCTGCTGGCCCAGCGCGACGTGCACCTCCGCCTGCAGACCGGTGAGGCAGCGGGCCAGCAGCGCGGCCGGGCGCGCGTGCAGCCCCACCTCGTTGCGCAGCGTGAGCTCGTGCTCCTGCGGTCCCTCCGCCGCGGCCGGCGGCGCCGCGGGGGCCGCCTCGGCGGTGGCGGTCTCGTCGGCCCGCTCGTGCGCGGCGGACCGGGCCGCCTGCGCCACGTCGCCCAGGGCTGCCCCGCCCTGGGCGGACACGGCGGCGGCCACGGCCCCCTCCACCACGGGGGCGTCGACGAGCACGGCCTGCTGCTCGCGCGTCTCGACGGCCAGCTCGGCCACCATGCGCGCGCTGCCCAGGTCGTACAGCAGCACGACGCCGGCCCCGTCCTCGGCCTGGTCGACGGCGGTGTTCACCGCGTCGAAGTCGGTGCCGAGGTTGCCGTCCGGCCCGCCGCCGGCCGGGACGGCGGCCACGTCCGGGGCCATCTGCCCCGCCAGGTCGACGACGCCGCGGGCCAGCCGGGCGCTGTGGGAGACGATCACCAGTCCAACGGTCATGAGCGCTTCCTCGCTGTTTCGGCCATCGCGTGCAGCAGCAGCGCGGTGGAGCGCGCCCCCGGGTCGAGGTGGCCGGCGCTGCGGTCGCCGAGGTAGGAGGCGCGGCCCTTGCGGGCGATCATGGGTTCGGTCCGCTCGGCGCCGAGCTGCGCCGCCTCCGCGGCGGTGGCGAGCACGTCGGCGGGCCCCGAGCCGAGCTCGGCGGCTTCCCGGGCCGCGCGGGCGGCGGGGGTCAGCGCGTCGATCATCGTCTTGTCCTCGACCTCCGCCTTGCCGCGGGCGGCGACGCCGTCGACGGCGGCCTGCAGCGCCGCGGCGACGTCCTGCCCGTCGAGCTCCGCGGCCTCGCCCGCGGACGTGGCCGCGCGCAGCAGCGCCGTGCCGTACAGCGGGCCGGAGGCGCCGCCGACGGTGGAGATCAGCACCGTGGCGCCGAGCTTCAGCACGGCGGCAGGCGTCTCCCACGAACTCGTGTCCAGTTTGGACGCCACGGCGCGGAACCCGCGGTCGAGGTTCTCGCCGTGGTCGGCATCGCCGATGTGCCGGTCGAGCTCGATCAGCTCCTCGCGGTGCTCGCTCATCGCCGTGGCAGCCGCGTGCAGCGCCGCGGCGACGTCACGGGCCGAACAACCCATCGTTCCCACCTCCCGAAGTCGCCCCCGACCCGAGCTGGCCCGACCCGAGCTCACCACCGCAGTGCGGGGGTGTCCACCGGAGCGTCCCACAGCTCGCGGAGCTCCTCGTCGAGCCGCAGCAGCGACAGGCTCATCCCCTGCATCTCCAGGCTGGTCACGTACGGCCCGACGAGCCGCCGGGCCACGCGGATCCCGCGTTCGGCCAGCATCCGCTCGGCGATGCCGTGCGCGGCGTAGAGCTCCAGCTGCGGGGTGCCGCCCATCGAGTTGGTCAGCAGCGCGACTTCGTCGCCCTCGCCGAACGGCAGGTCCGCCAGGACGGGGTCGAGCAGCCGCCGCACGAGCTCCGAGGCCGGGGCCAGCGGCACGCGCTCCCGCCCCGGCTCGCCGTGGATGCCGATGCCGATCTCCATCTCGTCGGCGCCGAGCTGGAAGCTCGGCTCCCCGGCGTGCGGCACGGTCGGCGCGGTCAGCGCCACTCCCATGGAGCGGACGCCGTCGACCACCCGCTGCGCGATCCGCGCGCACTCGCCCAGTCCCGCCCCGCGCTCCGCGGCGGCGCCCGCGATCTTCTCGACCATGAGCGTGCCGCCCACGCCGCGCCGCCCCGCGGTGTTCGTCGAGTCCTGCACCGCGACGTCGTCGTCGATGATCACGCTGCGCACCGCGACGTCGTCCACGTCCGCCAGTTCCGCCGCGGTCTCGAAGTTGAGCACATCGCCGGTGTAGTTCTTCACCAGCATGAGCGCACCCGCACCGGCGCTGGTCTCGGTCACCGCCCGCTGGACCGCGTCCGGAGTGGGCGAGGTGAACACCGCGCCGGGCACGGCCGCGTCGAGCATCCCGGGGCCGACGAACCCGCCGTGCAGCGGTTCGTGGCCGGAGCCGCCGCCGGAGATCACGGCGACCTTGCCGGAGACCGGCGCGTCGGAGCGCACGAGCACGGCCGGGTCGGTGCGCAGCCGCAGCCGGTCCGGCCAGGCCGCGGCCATGCCCCGGAGCGCGTCGTCGACGAGGGTCGACGGGTCGTCCACGATCTTCTTCACGCCATGGCCTCCTCACCGGGCGGGAACGCTCGCAGCGGGCGGCGCGTCCGCAGCCGGGCCCGCGGCCGGGTGCGCGCCGTCACACCCGCACCATCCTGCCAGCTTCCCGGGACCCCGCGCGCCGGTGATCCCGGCCTGCAGCTCGGCGGCGGCCCGCCGCGGGTCCCCGCTCCTGCCCGAGCGGTGCGCGCCACTGCTCACTTCCGCAGCAGGCGAACGAGCCGCACCAGGCTCCGCACCGTCCCCTTGGGCCGGCCGAAGCTCATCGGGTTCAGGGGGATGCGGAACTTCATGCGGGTCACCGACTGGGCGCGGGCGAACTCGCGCAGCCCGTCGGCTCCGTGGATGCGGCCGAAGCCCGAGTCGCCGACGCCCCCGAACGGCAGGGAGGGCACCGCGGCGAAGGAGATCACCGAGTTGACCGCGACCATGCCGCTGCGCAGCCGCCGCGCCAGTTCCGTGCCGCGGGACTTGGAGTACACGGTGGCGCCGAGGCCGTAGCGGGTGTCGTTGGCCAGGCGCACCGCCTCGTCGGCGTCGCCGACCCGCCGCACGACGATGGTCGGGCCGAAGGTCTCCTCCGCGACCGCCGCGGAGTCCTCGGGGACGTCGGTGAGCACGACCGGTTCCACGAACGGCGGGCGCACCGAGTCGGAACCGCCGACGAGCGCGCGCCCGCCCCGCTGCAGCGCGTCGTCGATGTGCTCGCGGACCACCGGGACCTGGTCGGGCATGGTGATCGGGCCGAGGCTGGCGTTCGGCTCCGCCCCGGGGCGGAGCTTCGCGGCGCGCGCGCTGACCGCGTCGAGGAAGCGGTCGGCCACGGAGTCGACGACGTAGACGCGTTCGACGCCGATGCACGTCTGCCCCGCGTTGGACATCGCGCCCCACGCGGCGGCCTCGGCGGCCGCTTCCACGTCGGCGTCGGAGTCGACGATGAGCGCGTCCTTGCCGCCGCACTCCACGAGCACCGGGGTGAGGTCCTCCGCGCAGGAGGCCATGACGCGCTTGCCGGTCTCCGTCGAGCCGGTGAAGGCGACCTTGTCCACCCCGGACCGGCACAGCGCAGCGCCGGTCGCGCCGAAGCCGGTGACCACGGAGAACACCGGCCGTTCCGGGACGACTTCGGCGAAGGTCCCGGCCAGCCACTCCCCGACGGCAGGGGTGAGCTCGCTGGGCTTGAACACGACCGCGTTGCCCGCCGCGAGGGCGTAGGCGATCGATCCCATCGGGGTGAAGGCGGGGTAGTTCCACGGGCCGATCACGCCGATGACGCCGTAGGGCAGGTACTCGACGCTGGCGGCGTGGTTGGCCATGAGCACCCCGGAGGGCACCTTCCTGCGGCGCAGCGTCCTCTCCGCGTTGGCCGCGGCCCAGTGCAGGTGGTCGATGACGAGGACCAGTTCGAGCCTGGCGTCGTCGAGTGGTTTGCCGGTCTCCGCGCAGATCAGGCCGGCCAGTTCGTCGAGGCGTTTGACGAGGATCCTGCGCCACTGGTCGAGGCGCCGCTTCCGCTCGGCGAACCCGAGCTCGGCCCACCACTGCTGCGCCTCGCGCGCCGCGCGCGCGGTGTCGCCGACCGCTGCCGCGTCGTGCACCGGGTGCCGACCGACGACCTCTCCGGTGCGCGGGTCGAGGGAGTCGAACTTCTCGGGCTCAGCGTTCGCGGACTTCTCACCCGCGATACCGACGGTCTGGGTCATGCCGGGCCTCCCACCTGCTACCTCGCTCGTCGTTAATCGTGCAGCCTACGGAATCCTTGCCTGGAACGGGGCCGCGGACCAACAGCGGGTGAACGGACGAGCGGTGCGATACGCCTCGCCCGAACGGCGGTGTTCCACTCGGTTACCGGACGGTAGGTGCAGGAGTCCGCGCGACGCTCGCGACACCGCTCGCCGGGCGGGGCCCGGGGTGCCCCGCCCGGCGACGGGACACCCCGGGGCGGAGGACTACTGGCCGCCCCCCTCCTCGCTCACGACGATCGGGCGCCACCAGGCCCACCCCTGCATGAGCCCGGCGAAGACGAGCATGCCGAGTCCCGACCACAGGTTCAGGTTGAACCCGTCGGCCCGCAGGATCTCCTCCTGCGTCGTGCCGACGAGCCCCATCACGACCAGGACGACGCCGTAGATGGCGAACAGCAGCGCGATCACGGTGCGCACGTCGAAGGCACCAGCGGTGCTCCTCCGGCCGGTGCGCCGTTCGGTTCCGCCCGCCACACCGATCACCTCCGTTCGATGACGACTGGGACGTTGCTCCCGGGACGTGGCGAGGGGGTCGCCGCGCCCGGGACCTCAGCCGAAGACGATGTTCAGCACGATCACGAGGACCAGGGCGATGCCCGCGAGCAGACCCGGGCGGCGGTACCAGCCCGCGTCCTCCCCCGTCGTGCTCGCGCGCAGCGAGCTGCGCTCGGTCAGCGAGTACACCAGCCCGACCAGCTCCGCCTCGGGCTTCGGCCTGGTCACCAGGCTGACGGCGATGCTGACGGCCACGTCGACGACGAAGGCCGTGCCGGCGCCGACGAAGCTCGCGCCCTGCCCGGGCAGGTCGAGCACGCCGCCCTCGGCGAGGCCGAACACCGTCACCGCCGAGACCGTGCCCAGCACCAGGCCCAGCCACCCGGCGGTGGGGGTCATGCGCTTCCAGAACATGCCGAGGATGAACGTGGCGAACAGCGGCGCGTTGAAGAACGAGAACAGCTGCTGCAGGTAGTCCATCAGGTTCTCGTAGCCGGAGGCGATGAACGCCGAACCGATCGCGGCGAGCGTGGCGCCGACGGTCACCCACCGCCCCATCCGCAGGTAGTAGTCGTCCGGCCGGTTGCGGACGATGTAGGCCTGCCAGATGTCGTAGGTGAACACGGTGTTGAACGAGCTGAGGTTCGCCGCCATGCCCGCCATGAACGAGGCCAGCAGCCCGGCCAGGGCGATGCCGAGCATGCCGTTGGGCAGCAGGTCGCGCATGAGCAGCAGCAGCGCGTCGTTGTAGTCGACGTTGCCCTCGCCGGTGGCCTTGAACGCGGCGAGGTCCTGCACCGCCACCCCGGCGATCATGCCCGGGATGATGACGATGAACGGGATGAGCAGCTTGGGGAACGCCCCGATGATCGGCGTGCGCTGGGCCGCCGACATGCTCTTGGAGGCCATCGCCCGCTGCACCTCGACGAAGTTCGTCGTCCAGTAGCCGAAGGCGAGCACGAAGCCGAGGCCGAACACGACGCCGAGCACGCTGAGGAAGTTGCTGCCGAAACCGGTGAGCTCGTTGGCCGGCCAGGCCGACAGCTGCGCGGAGCCACCGGGGCTCGCGGAGACCTTGTCGACCAGCCCCTGCCAGCCGCCGACCTTGTGCAGGCCGGCGAGGGTCAGCGGCAGCAGCGCCGCCACGATCACGAAGAACTGCAGCACCTCGTTGTAGATCGCGGCCGACAACCCGCCCATCGCGGTGTAGCTGAGCACGATCACCGCCGCGACCAGGATGGACACCCACAGCGGCCAGCCGAGCAGCACGTTGACGATGCTGGCCAGCAGGAACAGGTTGATGCCGGCGATGAGCAGCTGCGCCAGCGCGAAGCTGATGCCGTTGACCAGGTGCGCCGCCCTGCCGAAGCGGCGCAGCATGAACTCGGGGACGCTGCGGACCTTCGAGCCGTAGTAGAACGGCATCATCACGATGCCGAGGAACAGCATCGCGGGCACCGCGCCGACCCAGAAGTAGTGCATGGTCGGCATGCCGTACTGGGCGCCGTTGGCCGACATGCCGATGATCTCGATCGCGCCGAGGTTCGCCGCGATGAACGCCAGCCCCGTCACCCAGGCCGGCAGGGAGCGCCCGGAGAGGAAGAAGTCCAGGCTCGTGGACACCGACCGGCGCGCCAGGTAGCCGATGCCCACCACGAACGCGAAGTACAGCGCAAGCAGCACGTAGTCGACGGCGTTGGCGTCGAGCCGCAGTTCGCCCTGCGCCAGATACTGCACCGCTACCCCACCTTTCGAACCGACCCGCACACCGGTGGCCTGACCGAGCATCCGACCCCGCGCGAAGGCAACAGAGTCGAACGACAGTCACCACATCCACGCAGGCCGTCGAACAGTAACCCACACCGCTCGTCCGCGCGGCGGACCGATACCAATTCGTTGATCCTGGGACATCCGGACGTCCCCGGCGCGGAGCGCGGCACGCGTCGCCGACTTCTCACGTGAACAGGTGATGCGCGGAGCACTGCGGCACGTCCTGCTACGGCCTGTTCCACAAGAGAGCCCGCGGATCGGCGATCGCGTGCTCGGCCGCACCGGCCCGTCAGGCAAGCGGCGCAGCCGCTTCCCCACCACGCACGCAGAGCGACCCGCCGCGGGTTCTCCGGCGCCGCCTCGCGAGGACGGCCCCGACGATGCTGCTCCCTCCCGCTGTCCGGGGCGGGTCACCGGGATCAGAACAGGCGGTACTCGTCCGGTTCGATCCCGCGCAGCTGCTCGTAGTCCAGCACGACGCAGCGGATGCCGCGGTCCTCGGCGAGCGTGCGGGCCTGCGGCCGGATCTGCTGCGCGGCGAAGATCCCCTTCACCGGGGCGAGCAGGTGGTCGCGGTTGAGCAGCTCCAGGTAGCGCGTCAGCTGCTCCACGCCGTCGATCTCACCGCGGCGCTTGACCTCCACGGCGACGCTGTTGCCCGCCTCGTCCCGGCACATCAGGTCCACCGGGCCGATGGCGGTGGGGTACTCGCGCCGCACGAGCGACCAGCCCTCACCGAGGGTGGTGACGTGCTCGGCGAGCAGCTCCTGCAGGTGCGCCTCCACGCCGTCCTTGACCAGGCCCGGTTCCGCCCCCAGCTCGTGGTGCGAGTCGTGCACGACCTCCTCGACGGTGATCACCAGCTTCTCACCGGACTTGTTCTGCACCGTCCACAGCCCCGGGTCCTCGATCAGCCAGCACGGCGGGCTCATCCAGTTCAGCGGTTTGTAGGCGCGGTCGTCGGAGTGCACCGAGACCGAACCGTCCGCTTTGATCAGCAGCAGCCGCTGCGCCATCGGGAGGTGCGCGGTGAGCCGGCCGATGTAGTCCACCTGGCAGCGGGCAATGACGAGTCGCACGCGCCTCAGGGTACGGCGGGCGGATCACCGGACGGACACCCCGGGCGGTCACCCACCGGCCCCGCGGCGCGTCCGCGCGTGGCGACCGGCTACGCGACACCCGGCCCGTGCGACCGTCGATCGAGTGATCGACACGGGGAGCTACGGTAGGCACTCGTGTCAACCGCCCGAACTCTGTTCCGCGTCAAGCCCGCTGAGCGGATGGACGACGAAGGGGCGCACACGCGCCTGCGGCGCTCCCTCGGACTCGTACCGCTCGTGGCCCTGTCCGTCGGCGCCACGCTCGGCACCGGCATCTTCGTCGTGCTGGCCGAGGCCGCGCCCGCGGCGGGCCCGGCCGTCGTGCTCTCGTTCGTCCTCGCCGGGCTGGCAGCGCTGTGCTCCGCGCTGTCCTACGCCGAACTCGCCGGCAGCGTCCCCGTCTCCGGCTCGGCCTACTCGTACACCTACGCCACGCTCGGCGAGCTCATCGCCTGGATCTGCGGCTGGTGCCTGCTGCTCGAGTACGGCGTGTCGGTCGCCGCGGTCGCCGTCGGCTGGGGCGGTTACCTCAACGAGTTCTTCGACGGCGTGCTGGGCGTGACGATCCCCGAAGTGCTGGCGGCTCCGCCCGGCGAAGGCGGCCTGGTCAACGTCCCGGCCGCGCTCGTGGTGCTGCTGGCCACGGGCGTGCTGCTCAGGGGCGTGCGGGAGAGCGCGGCCGCGGCCACGGTCACCACGCTGCTCAAGATCGCGGTGCTCGTCTTCTTCGTCATCGTCGCGGCCACCGGCTTCCGGTCGGACAACATGGAGCCGCTCGCCCCGGCGGGCTTCGCCGGGATCTCCGCGGGCGCCTCGGCGGTGTTCTTCTCGTTCATCGGGTTCGACGCCGCCTCGACCGCGGGCGAGGAGGCCAAGAACCCGCGGCGTGACCTGCCGCGCGCGATCATCCTGTCGCTGGCGATCGTCACCCTGGTGTACGTGGCGGTGGCCTTCACCGCCGTGGGAGCGGTCGGCTCCGACGCGCTGGGCGAGTCGGAGGCCTCGCTGGCGGTGGCGCTGCGCCTGGTCACCGGTCAGACGTGGACCTCGGTGGTGCTGGCGCTCGGCGCGGTCATCGCGATCGCCTCGGTCGTGCTGACCGTGCTCTACGGGCAGACCCGCATCCTCGTGTCGATGTCCCGCGACGGGCTCATGCCGAAGATGTTCTCCCAGGTGAACCGGCGGGCCGTGCCGGGGCGGAACATCGCGCTGGTCGGCGCGGTCGTGGCGGTGCTCGCCGCGGTCGTGCCGCTGAACCAGCTCGCCGAGGCGACCAGCATCGGCACGCTGGTCGCCTTCAGCCTCGTCAACATCGGCGTGATCGTGCTGCGCCGCACGCGCCCCGAGCTGCCGCGCGGGTTCCGCACGCCGCTGATGCCGCTCGTCCCGCTGCTCGGTCTCGCGCTGTGCGTCTACCTGATCACGGGGCTGCAGCCGGTCACCTGGTACGCCTTCCTGCTCTGGATGGCCGCGGGCCTGGCGGTGTACGGCTTCTACGGGTACCGCCGCTCGGCGCTCAACAACAGCGGTTTCCTGCGCTCCGGGTGATCCGAGGCGAGGAGCGACCCGGCTCGACGGATGACGCGGGCCGGCCCCGCGGGACGGCGCCCGCGGGGCCGGCGGGTCTGCGCGGATCACCGCGGAAACATCCCTATCCGGTGCGCAGCCAGACGGCCGCGTCCCCGGGCAGCGGCTCGCCCCCGTCCACCCGCGCGGGCAGGCCGGTGCTGGACAGCAGCACCTCCCCCGCGGGCAGCGGCACCTCGGACGCACCGGTGTTGACCAGCACGAGCACGTCGTCGCCGCGACGGAAGGCCAGCACCTCACCGGTGTCGTGCTTGTCGTCCCAGGCGAACCGCTCGTCCTCGCCGAACTCGCGGCGCGCCCGCAGCGCGGCGCGGTAGAACTCGAGCATCCCCTCCGGATCACCGTCCTGGACCTCGACGGCGTACTCGCCCCACCCGTCCGGCTGCGGCAACCACCCGGCAGCGGTGCTGAACCCGGCGGAGACGCCGGCGCGGGTCCACGGCAGCGGCACGCGGCAGCCGTCGCGGCCCCGGTCCGTGCGACCGGAACGCTCCCACCGGGGGTCCTGCAGCGCCTCATCGGGCAGATCGGCCACCTCGGGCAGGCCGAGCTCCTCGCCCTGGTAGACGTAGGCCGATCCGGGCAGGGCCAGTTCCAGCAGCAGCGCAGCCCGCGCCCGGCGGGTGCCGAGCTCCGGGTCGGCCGGCGGTGCGGTCCCGCGCGAGGCGAGCCACGCCGCCAGATCGACCCCCTCGGGCAACCCGAGCACGGAGGGGTGGCGCACCACGTCGTGGTTGGACAGCACCCACGTGGGCACGGTCCCCGCCTCGGCCGCCGCGGCCAGCGAGGAGTCGATCACCTCGCGGTACCGCGCGGCGTCCCACCGCACCTGCAGGAACTCGAAGTTGAACGCCTGCTGCAGCTCGTCGGGGCGGGTGTAGAGCACGCGGCTGGAGTTCGGCACCCACGCCTCGGCCACGGCGAACAGCGGCGGATCGAACTCGCCGAACACCGCGTTCCACTCCCGGTAGACCTCGTGCACCCCGGGCCGGTCGAGGAAGGGGTGGTCCGGGTTCACCTCGAACTCGGCCATCTTGCGGTCGGCGTGGTCGTTGTCGGTGTCCCGCAGCGGCTCGGCGAGGTCCTTGACGAGCCCGTGGGCCACGTCGATGCGGAAGCCGTCCACTCCGCGGCGGCCCCAGAAGCGCAGGATGTCGCGGAACTCCGCGCGCACCTCCGGGTGCTGCCAGTTCAGGTCCGGCTGCTGCGGGTCGAACAGGTGCAGGTACCACTGCCCGTCGGGCAGGCGCGTCCACGCGGGACCGCCGAACCGGGAGAGCCAGTTCGTCGGCGGCTGGTCGCCGTCCGGGCCCCGGCCCTCGCGGAAGACGTAGCGTTCGCGGGCGGGCGATCCCGGATCCGAGCGCAGCGCCTCCCGGAACCAGCGGTGCTCGCTGGAGGTGTGGTTCGGCACGATGTCGAGCAGCACGCGCAAACCGCGCGCGTGGGCCGCGGCGACCATCTCGTCGAAGTCCTCGAGGGTGCCGAGCACCGGGTCGATGTCCCGGTAGTCGGCGACGTCGTACCCGCCGTCGACCCACGGCGACGGGAAGCAGGGCGACAGCCACACGGCGTCGACGCCCAGCCGTGCCAGGTGGTCCACTCTGCTCGTGATACCGCGGATGTCGCCGATCCCGTCGCCGTCCGCGTCGGCGAAGCTGCGCGGGTAGATCTGGTAGATCACCGCGTTGCGCCACCAGGTGCTCATCTCTTCCCCTCATCCTCGGGTGCGTCGACCAGTCGCCTGGTCGTTCTCGGTCGTGCCGCGGAACCGCGGACGACGAGGCGGGTGGGCAGTTCGACGTGGGTGGTCACGTCCGGCTCGGCCGTGGCGCGGACGGCCAGCTCGGCCGCTCCCTCCCCCAGGTCGGCGACCGGTTGCTCCACAGTGGTCAGATCGAGCAGTTCGGCCGTGTCGTGGTTGTCGAAGCCGACCACCGACAACGCTCCGGGCACCGCCACACCGCTGCGCCAGGCGGTGCGCAGCACGCCGAAGGCGACGTCGTCGGACTCGGCCACCACCGCGGTGGGCGGGTCCGGACGCGAGAGGAACTCGGCCGCCGCGTCCGCACCGCCTCGCGAGCCGGATCCGGTGAGCACGACCGCCTCGTCCGGCACGGCGAGCCCGGCTTCGCCCATGGCGCGCTGGAACCCCTGCGCGCGGGTGCGCGAGTTCCAGCTGAACCCGGTGCTGTCGGAGGGCTGGACGAACCCGATGCGGGTGTGCCCGAGGTTGATGAGCTGACGGGTGGCCGCGGCCGTCGCCGCGGCGTTGTCCACGAACACGCTCGGCCGCCCGGCCACGCGCTGGCTGGCGAACACCACGGGCACGCCGATCTCGTCGAGCACGGCGATCTCCTCGTCGCCGAGGTCGAGGGCGAGCGCGATCACCGCGTCCACGTTGCGCTTCAGCGGCAGCTCGGCGAGCACGTCGCGGGCCGCGCGCCGGTCGCCCACCTCGTAGGTCAGCATGTCCCGCTCCGCGGCCCGCAGGCGGTTGACCAGTCCGGACAGGGCGACGCCGAAGAACCACGGCTGCAGGAACGGCACGAGCACCGCGATCCTCCCGGTCGCGCCGGTCACCAGTGACGAGGCGTCCCGGGAGACCACGTAGGACAGCTCGTTCGCCGCCTGCCGGACCCGGTCGCGCACCTCGTGCGCGACCCCGGGGGCCTCGCGCAGGGCGCGGGAGACGGTCGACAGGGACACGCCGGCACGTGCGGCCACATCGCTCATCCGGGGGTGCGACTGCCCAGTCATGCTCGGTGAGCCTACGGACGCCCCCGCACAGTTGGCAACGCTTCCACACGGGTGATCGCGAAAATCAGCACACCGCACAGGACGCATCGTGAAACAGGAGGTTGACGATCGCGTCGATTGCTGCAAACGTTTGCAGCCGTGCGGTGACGTGGAACACCCCGCAGCGGGTCGCGCCACCGGAGGACCGCGGTGCCAGTGAGGAGGCCGCACATGCCGTTATCCCGTCGGACGCTGCTGGCCGGAGCGCTCAGCGCAGCCGGGCTCGCCGGCTGCGCCCGGGCCGACAGCGATCCCCTCGCCGGGAAGGACCCCGCCCCGCCGCGCGGACCGGTCACGATCCAGTGGGCAGCCGCCCCGATCGACGGCCGCGACGGCAGCGACCTGCGCCCCGCGCTCGTCGAGGCCTTCCAGACCGCGCACCCCGACATCACGGTGCGGGTCACCAAGACCCCGCCCACCTCGGACACCCAGCGGTCCACCTTCGCCACCCAGATCGCCGCCGGGTCCGAACTGCCCGACGTCTACCTCGGCGACTGCGCCTGGCCCGCCCAGTTCGGCGAGAACGCGCTCGCCACGCCGCTGGACGAACTCGTGCCCGCCGGTTTCTGGGAGGACTTCGCCGAACCGGTGGTCACCTCGCTGACCTACGACGGCCGGCGCTGGGCGTTCCCGTTCTACCTCGCCGAGTCGTTCCTGTACTACCGCAGCGACCTGCTGGCCAAGCACGACCTGGCGGTTCCGGGCACCTGGGAGGAGCTCGCGCGCACGGCGCGGAAGCTCGTCGACGCCGGCGACGTGCGCTACGGGTTCCTGTGGCAGGGCGCGCCCTCGGAGACCATCACCGCCAACATCTCCGAGTTCCTCAGCGACGCCGACGGCAGCTTCGTCACCGCGGACTACGGCGCCGCGGCGATCGACGGCCCGGCCGGGCGCCGCACCGCGGAGTTCATCGACGAGATGATGCGCACCGGCGTCTCCCCGCGCGCGGTCGGCACCTACAGCGAGCAGGAGTCCGTCACCGCCTACAGCTCCGGCCAGGCCGCGTTCCTGCGCAACTGGGACTCGCTGTGGACGACGATCGCGAGCCCGGAGGAGTCCGCGGTGGCCGGGAGGACCGGCGTGGCCCCGCGCCCCACGTTCGCCGGCACCCGCACCGCGAAGGTGTCCACAGTGGGCGGTTGGCACAACTACATCAACCCGCACACCCGCAACCTCGGCGCGGCCCTGCAGTTCGCGCGCTGGCTGTCCGAGGTCCCCGCACAACTGCTGCTGTGCACGCGCTCGGCGCACGTGCCCGCCTCGGAGACCGCGCTCGAGCACCCTCGGCTGCAGCGCGACGACCTGCCCACGTTCCGCGTCGCCCCGGAACTCGAGCTCCACCCGCGCCCCACGCGCACGCCCTACTACCCGCAGATCTCCGACGCCGTCCGCACCGCGTTCAACGCGCTCGTCATCGGCTCGCGCGGCCCCGGCGGGCTGACCCGGGACGTCGCCGCCGGGATCAACTCGGCACTGGCGGGGGTGGCACTGTGACCACTGCGCGCACGCCCACCAGTCCGCAGCCCCCCACGAGTTCGCAGCGCGCGGCCTCCGAGCAGGCGTCCCGGCGAGGCGTGCGACACCGGTCGCGCGAACGCCGGCTGGCCCGGCTGGGCTGGCTGTACACCTCGCCGGCGCTGGCCGTCGTCGCGGCCGTGACGCTGTTCCCCGTCGCGTTCTCGGTGGTGCTGAGCTTCACCGAGGTGCAGATGACCTACGAGGGGTTCCGGCTGGAAGGTTTCACCTGGGACAACTACGCCACCCTGCTGCGCTCCGGCGAGTGGTACTACTCGGTGGCCTTCACCGTCGGCTACACCGTCGTGACCGTGCTCGCCGAACTCGTGCTCGGCGTCCTGGCCGCGCTCGTGCTGGAACGGCTCGGCGCGGCGCGCGGCTGGTTCATCGCCTTCCTGCTCATCCCGTGGTCGATGATCACGGTCATCTCGGCGGAGCTGTGGGGCTACATCTACGACGCGACCTACGGCGCGGCCACCTGGACGTGGCAGGCCCTCACCGGCACGACCCCGCTCATCCTCGGCGAACCGGCCCCGGCCATCGCGGGCATGATGGTCGCCGACATCTGGAAGACCACGCCGTTCGTGGCCGTCATCGCGCTGGCCGGGCTGATGATGCTGCCCCGCGAGCTCTACGAGTCCGCCGAGGTCGACGGCGCCGGCGCGTGGACGACGTTCTGGCGGGTCACGCTGCCGCAGCTGCGCTCAACGCTCGCCGTGGCCGTGCTGTTCCGCACCCTGCAGGCCTTCGGCGTGTTCGACCTGCCGTTCGTGCTCACCGAGGGCGGCCCCGGCACGGCGACCCAGTCGCTGGCGATCCTCACCTACCAGACGCTGTTCCGGAACCTGCAGATCGGAACCGGGGCGGCCATCGCCACCACGACCGCGCTGCTGGTGGTCGGCGCCTGCCTGCTGTTCCTGCGCGCTTTCCGCGCCCAAGTCGGCAAGGAGGACACGGCTTGACCCGCACGCAGCCACCCCGCGAGCAGGGGACCAGCGAGCAACCGCCCCGCGAGCGGGGGAACCGGAGGCGGAGGTCCCGGGTGCGCCGCCTCCGCCGCGTGTTCAACCTCGTCAACACCGGCGCCGCGCTCATGTTCGTCATCACGGCGGCACCGCTGTACTGGATGGTGGTGAACTCGCTGAAACCACTGGGCGAGATCGGCGCGACCCCGCCCGCGCCGTGGCCGTCGGAGATCACCGGCGAGCACTACGAACGCGCCTTCGGCGCCGACAACTTCGGCACCTACGTGACCAACAGCGTCATCGTCTCGCTGTCCTCGACGGTGCTCGTGCTCGCCCTGGCCCTCTTCGCCGGCTACGCCCTCGCCCGCCTGCCCATGCGCGGGCGCGGGCCGCTGCTCATGGCACTGCTGATGATCTCGGTGTTCCCGCCGGTCGCGGTGATCACCCCGCTGTACCTGGCCGAGCGCCAGCTCGGGCTGCTCAACTCGCACCTGGGGCTGATCATCCCGTACGTGGCGTTCAACCTGCCGCTGGCCATCTGGATCATGCGCAACTACATGCTGTCGGTGCCCAGCGCGCTCGAGGACGCCGCCGTCGTCGACGGCGCCGGGCCCGTGCGCACGGTGCTGCAGATCATCCTGCCGGTGGTGCGGCCGGGTGTTCTCACCGCCGGGATCTTCACCTTCACCGCGACCTGGACCGAGTTCCTCATGGCGCTCACGCTCAACGCGCAGGACGCCTACCGGACCATCCCCGTCGGCATCTCGCTGTTCGGCACCTCCTTCGAGGTGCCCTACGGAACGATCTTCGCCGGCGCCGTCTCGGCGACCCTGCCGGTGGCCGTGCTCGTGCTCGTGTTCCGCCGCTTCGTCGTCTCCGGCCTCACCAGCGGCGCCGTCAAGGGCTGAGGCGGAGCCGCACCGCGCACGATCTGGACTCGTTCCAGGGAGCGCAATTTTCATGAAAATTGGAAGCTGTCCCCACGCGAACGGGCGACAAATGATCACCACGCCATCGTGTGCGCCTCAGCGGTCAGCCGTCCTCGCCGACGCGTTCGACGGTGGCGCCGAGCTGGCTGAGGTTCTCCACGAAGTCCGGATAGCCGCGGTCGATGTGGAACACGTCCCACACCTCGGTGACGCCGTCGGCGCACAGCCCCGCCAGGACCAGCCCCACACCGGCCCGGATGTCCGTGGCCCACACCGGCGCGCTGGAGAGGCGCTGCTGGCCGCGCACCACCGCGTGGTGCCCGTCGGTGCGCGCGTCGGCCCCCATCCGCACCAGTTCCTCGATGAACCGGAACCGCGACTCGAACAGGTTCTCGGTGATCATCGAAGTCCCGTCGGCCACGGCCGACAGCGCCAGCGCCATCGGCTGCAGGTCCGTCGGGAACCCCGGGAACGGCAGCGTCACGAAGTCCACCGCCTCCGGCCGCCGGTCCATCACCACCCGGAACTCCTCGTCGGAAGTGGTGATCTCCGCACCCGCGATGCGCAGCTTCTCCAGCACGAGGTTGACGTGCTGCGGCTGCACCCCGCGCACCGTGATGTCCCCGCGCGTCGTCGCCGCCGCGAACGCCCAGGTGGCGCCGACGATGCGATCGCCGATGACGCGGTGTTCCACCGCCTCCAGCTTCGGCACCCCGTGCACAGTCAGCGTCGACGTCCCCGAACCCTCGATCTTCGCGCCCATCTGCTGCAGCATCACGCACAGGTCGACGATCTCCGGCTCGCGCGCCGCGTTGTCGATGACGGTCGTGCCCTCGGCCAGCGCCGCGGCCATGAGGATGTTCTCCGTCGCACCGACGCTGGGGAAGTCCAGCCAGATCTGCGCGCCGCTGAGGTCCTCCGCCTCGGCCACGACCGCGCCGTGCTCGATGTGACTGCTCGCACCCAGCTGCCGCAGGCCGTTCTGGTGCATGTCCAGCGGCCGCGAACCGATCGCGTCGCCACCGGGCAGCGTCACCACGGCCCGCCGGCAGCGCGCCACCAGCGGCCCCAGGACGCACACCGACGCCCGCAGCTTGCCCATCGCGGGCGAGATCGCGCGGTGCTCCACCTCGGACGGGGTGGTGATGTGCACCGTCGTGCCGTCGATCTCCACCGAGCACCCCAGGCTGCGCAGCACCTCGGCCATCAGCGGGACGTCGAGGATCTCCGGGCAGTTGGTGATCGTCGTCGTCCCCTCGGCGAGCAGCGCCGCGGCCATCAGCTTGAGCACGCTGTTCTTCGCCCCGACGACGTCGACCTCGCCGACCAACCGCGCGCCGCCGTGCACCCGGAAATGTTCACTCACGGGTACCGAGGTTACGGCCCCGCTCCGCCTCCCGCCGTAGCGGGTGGTGCTGCTCATGGGCGGATCTCGGTGCTCGGCGGCCGTTTTCGGCCCTCCGCGGCCGCGGTCCACTAGGGTGGCGGCATGGCCGTACACCTCACGAAGATCTACACCCGGGCCGGCGATGGCGGGACCACGCGACTGTCCGACAACTCGCAGGTGAGCAAGACCGATCCGCGGCTGGTCGCCTACGCCGACGTGGAGGAGACCAACGCGGCGATCGGCGTGGCGCTGGCGACCGCGGAACTGCCCGCCGAGATCGCCGAGGTCCTGCGCTCGGTGCAGAACGACCTGTTCGACGTGGGCGCCGACCTGGCCACCCCGCTCGAGGAGGCCCCCAAGTTCCCGCCGCTGCGGGTCCCCCAGGACTACGTCGACCGGCTCGAGCAGTGGTGCGACGAGTTCAACGCGCGCCTGGGCAAGCTCGACTCGTTCATCCTGCCCGGCGGCACACCCGGCGGAGCGCTGCTGCACCAGGCGCGCGTCATCGCCCGGCGGGCCGAGCGCGGCGCGTGGGGCCAGGTCGCCGAGGACGCCGAGCGCACCTCGCAGCTGCCCGCGAAGTACCTCAACCGCCTGTCCGACCTGCTGTTCATCCTGGCGCGGCTGGCCAATCCGGACGGTGACGTGCTGTGGCGACCCGGCGGCAACGCCTGACGCGCGGGCACGGAGCACCCGCCCCGCCGCAGCAACCGCCCCGCCGAGGCCGATGAACCCCACGGGAAATGTCCACCGGCAGGCCGGGGTGCTCGTCCGCCGCTCAGATCTCCTTGCCGAAGAAACGGCTCTCCGCATCGGCGGCATACGCGCCGAACGGGGCGATCGGTGCGTACCCGGCGGAGTCGTACAAGGCCAGGGCCTCCGGCTGGTGCACGCCCGTTTCCAGCACGGCGCGCTTGCAGCCGGCCAGGCCGGCCGAGCTCTCGACCTCACCCAGCACGGTGCGGGCCAACCCCCGACCGCGCGCCCACGGCGCGGTGTACATCCGCTTGATCTCCGCGTCCCGTCCACTGCCGCCGGGCAGATCGGTGCGCAGCCGCCACCCGCCGGACACCGCCGCCGCACCGTCCACGTAGCCGAGGAAGAACGCGCCGCGCGGCGGCGCGAACTCGGCGGGATCCACCGCGGACACGTCCTGCTCGCCGTAGCGCTGCAGGTACTCCGCCTGCACCGCGGCGATCAGCCGAGAGGCGTCGGGGTGGTCGTAGGGGACACGGAGAACGCGCACGCGTCCCAGGCTAGAGCAGGTGAGCGCCCCGGCGAGATCCGGCTACCGGGACCGCCCCGTCACTTCGCGCTCCACGGGACCGAGCGCCCCGACGGGGGCGCCGACTCCATCCACGACAGGAACCCGGTGAGCGCGCCGCCGTCCATCGCGAGCTCGAGCTCCGAGGAGTGCCCCGCCAGGTCCAGCACCGTGGACCCCGCGGGCACCGCGTAGCTCTCCGCCGTCGTGGGATCGCGGCGCTCGTCGATCGCCAGGTTCTTGCGGTTCAGCACGAGATCGGGCCCGGAGCGCAGGCTCAACGCGCGGTACCAGGCGAACTCCTCGCCGCGGTAGTGGGCCACTCCGAGGTGCCACCCGCGGCCGCGCTGGTCCTTGCGCAGCCGCAGCGCGACGTCCACACCCCCGACGCGCAACGTGCGCAGGCGACGCCACGCGAGCATCGCGACGAGCACCGCGGCGAGGACGAGCACCAGCCCGACCACTGCCGCGCCCCAGGCAACCACCGATCCCATGCGGTGGCCCCGCTATGCCGAGTGTCCAGCCGCCCGCAGTCGCACCAGCGCCCGTGCTCGGGCCTCCTCGTCGCCGCGCTGCACGTCCTCGCGGGCCTGCGCGACGTCGATCTCGTCGGAGAGCTCCGCGGACTCGGCGAGCACGCTCACGCCCTCGGACGTCACCGACAGGAAACCGCCGTGCACGGCGGCGGTGACCGTGTGGTTCCCCGGCGTGGTGATCTTGACGACCCCGCCTTCGACCAACTGGCCGAGCACCGGCTCGTGACCCGGCAGGATTCCGATTTCTCCCTCGGTCGTCTGCGCGACGACCTGGGACGCTTCCCCGGCCCAGAGGCGTCGCTCCACAGCGACCAATTGGACGGACATGTTGGCCACGTGCGTCTCCTTCGTCGGGTGTGTGCCCGCAGTCTAGCCACCCCGGCACCGGTGGCCGCGGGGTGGCCTGCGGACGGCAGGTGGCGCGCAGGCGGTGGACGACCACCCGACCACCTGGGAGTCGATACAGGACGGGAACCCGCCGTCCGCCCTGGACGGAAGGTTCCCGGATGGAGCCGTTGCCCGACGTCGCCGCCCGGGCGTTCCGCTCGACTCCGGTGGCCGCGCCGCGCGGCCACCGGAGTCACAGCCCGAGGATCACTGGCCGGTGATCTTCTCGTAGGCCTTCTCGAGGTCCTCCAGACCGCCGATGCCCATGAACGCCTGCTCCGGGTAGTGGTCGAAGTCGCCGCGGGCGATCTTGTCGAACGCCTCGATGGTCTCCGACCGCGGAACGGTCGAACCGGGCATGCCGGTGAACTGCTCGGCCACGAGCATGTTCTGCGAGAGGAACCGCTCGATGCGCCGCGCGCGGTTGACGGTGAGCTTGTCCTCCTCGGACAGCTCGTCCATGCCGAGGATCGCGATGATGTCCTGCAGTTCCTTGTACTTCTGCAGGATCCGGATGACCTCCTGCGCGACGCGGTAGTGCTCGTCGCCGACGATGTTCGGCTCGAGGATCGTCGAGGACGAGGTCAGCGGGTCCACCGCCGGGAAGATGCCCTTCTGGAACACGTTCCGGGACAGCTCCGTGGTCGCGTCCAGGTGGGCGAAGGTGGTCGCCGGGGCCGGGTCGGTGTAGTCGTCGGCCGGCACGTAGATCGCCTGCATCGACGTGATCGACCGGCCGCGCGTGGAGGTGATCCGCTCCTGCAGCTCGCCCATCTCGTCGGCCAGCGTCGGCTGGTAACCCACCGCCGAGGGCATGCGGCCGAGCAGCGTGGAGACCTCCTGGCCGGCCTGGGTGAACCGGAAGATGTTGTCGATGAACAGCAGCACGTCCTGCTGCTGCACGTCGCGGAAGTACTCCGCCATGGTCAGCGCGGACAGCGCCACGCGCATGCGGGTGCCCGGCGGCTCGTCCATCTGGCCGAACACGAGGGCGGTGTCGTTGATGACGCCGTCCTCGGTCATCTCCAGGAACAGGTCCGTGCCCTCGCGGGTGCGCTCGCCGACGCCGGCGAACACGGAGGTACCACCGAAGTTCTTGGCGACGCGGGTGATCATCTCCTTGATGAGCACCGTCTTGCCCACACCGGCACCGCCGAACAGGCCGATCTTGCCGCCCTGGACGTACGGGGTGAGCAGGTCGATGACCTTCAGGCCCGTCTCCAGGATCTGCGTCTTGCCCTCGAGCTGGTCGAACGCCGGCGCCTTGCGGTGGATCTCCCACAGTTCGTTCTCGGACGCGTGACCGGGGGTGTCCAGGCACTGGCCGAGGGTGTTGAACACGTGGCCCTTGACCTCGTCGCCCACCGGCACGGAGATGCCCGCACCGGTGTCGGTGACCTCCACGCCGCGGACCAGGCCCTGGGTGGGCGCCATGGAGATGGCGCGCACGACGCTGTCACCCAGGTGCTGCGCGACCTCGAGGGTCAGCGTCTTGGCCATGCCCTCCGCGGTGATGTCGACCTTGAGGGCGTTGAACAGATCGGGCACCGCGTCCCGCGGGAACTCGATGTCCACGACCGGGCCGAGCACCCGGACGACACGGCCGGTGCCTGTTGCCGTGGTAGTAGCAGTCATGTCACTCACTTCCTGCGGACGAGAGCGCCTCGACACCGCCGACGATCTCGCTGATTTCCTGGGTGATCTGCGCCTGGCGAGCCTGGTTGGCCTCTCGGCTGAGGGTGCGGACCATCTCGTCCGCGTTGTCCGTCGCCGACTTCATCGCCGTGCGGCGGGCGGCGTGTTCGGACGCCGCCGCGTCCAGCAGTCCAGCGAACAGGCGTGTTTTGACGTATTTCGGCAGCAACGCCGCCAGCAGCGCGGTCGGATCCGGCTCGAACTCGTAGGTCGAGCGCGGCACCGACTCGGTGTACTCCACCTCGAGCGGTGCGACCCGGGTGACCTTCGGCCGCTGCGTCAGCATCGACTGGAACTCGGTGTTGACCAGGTGGAGCTCGTCCACGCCCAGCCGGCTCCTCGGGTCGTCCTCGTCGACGCGGTTGCCGGAGCCGGCCATGAAGGCCCGCACCAGGAAGTCGCCCACCTCGGAGGCGTTGGCGTACTCGGGGCGGTCGGTGAAACCGCCCCAGGACTGCTCGACCTCCCGGTTCCGGAACCGGTAGTACGCCTCGCCCTTGCGGCCGATGACGTACAGGACCGGAGTCTTGCCCTGATCGCGGAGCAGGGCGAGCAGCTCCTCCGTGGCCCGGAACACGTTGGCGTTGTAACCACCGCAGAAACCGCGATCGCTGGTGACGACCAGGACACCGACCCGCTCCGGGTTCGTCCGCTCGGTCAGCAGCGGGTGGTCCAACGCGCTCACGTCGGCCAACGAGGTCAGGACCTTCGTGATCTCCTCGGCGTAGGGGCGGGACGCCTCCACTCGCGCCTGCGCCTTCGTGATCCGCGAGGTCGCGATCAGCTCCTGCGCCTTGGTGATCTTCCGCGTCGACTGGACCGAGCGGATGCGGTTGCGAATCTCCCGAAGTTGTGCCATGGCCTACCCGGTCACTTCTTCGAGGTGGAACGGTTGACCTTCACGGTCTCCTGCTCCACGTCGTCGGCGTTCATCGCTCCGATCTCCTCGTCCTGCGGCGCCACCGAGGATCCGTCCGAGGCGGTGAACTGCTTCTTGAACTTCGCCACCTCGTCGTCCAGCGCCTTGGCGGTGTCGTCCGAGAACTGGCCGGTCTCCACGATGCTGTCCAGCACCGAACCGTGCGTGCGGCGGAAGTGCTCGCGGAACTCGGACTCGAACCGCTGCACGTCCTCGAGCGGGACCGAGTCGAGATGACCGGCCGTGCCGAGGTGCAGCGCGACCACTTCCTCCTGCACCGGCAGCGGGTTGCCCTCGTCCTGCTTGAGCAGCTCCATCAGACGGGCACCGCGGTCCAGCTGCGCCCGGGAGGCGGCGTCCAGGTCCGAGGCGAACGCGGCGAAGGCCTCCAGCTCCCGGTACTGCGCCAGGTCGACGCGCAGGTTACCGGTCACCTTCTTCATCGCCTTGATCTGCGCGTCGCCGCCGACGCGGGACACCGACGTACCGACGTCCATGGCCGGCCGCTGACCGGCGTTGAACTGGTCGGACTGCAGGAAGCACTGCCCGTCGGTGATGGAGATGACGTTGGTGGGGATGTAGGCCGAGATGTCGTTGGCCTTCGTCTCGATGATCGGCAGACCGGTCATCGAGCCCGCACCCATGTCGTCGGAGAGCTTCGCGCAGCGCTCGAGCAGCCGGGAGTGCAGGTAGAACACGTCGCCCGGGAAGGCCTCGCGGCCCGG
Organism: Salinifilum aidingensis; assembly: GCF_054782015.1. Taxonomy (NCBI): domain Bacteria; kingdom Bacillati; phylum Actinomycetota; class Actinomycetes; order Pseudonocardiales; family Pseudonocardiaceae; genus Salinifilum; species Salinifilum aidingensis. Next base: position 140,039 of record NZ_BAAGTH010000005.1, read on the forward strand.
GGGGCGCCGCAGCAGCAGCGAGATCGCGCGGTAGGCCTCGGCCTGCTTGGTGAGGTCGTCGAACACGATCAGCACGTGCTTGCCCTGGTACATCCAGTGCTGGCCGAGGGCGGACCCGGCGTAGGGCGCCAGCCACTTCAGACCCGGCGAGTCCGAGGCGGGAGCGGCGACGATGGTGGTGTAGTCCATCGCACCGGCGGCCTCCAGGCGCTCCCGGACACCGGCGATCGTGGTGCCCTTCTGCCCGATCGCGACGTAGATGCAGCGGACCTGCTTGCTCGGGTCGCCGCTTTCCCAGTTGCTCTTCTGGTTGAGGATCGTGTCGACCGCGATCGAGGTCTTGCCGGTCTTGCGGTCGCCGATGATCAGCTGCCGCTGTCCCCGGCCGATCGGCGTCTGGGAGTCGATCGTCTTGATCCCGGTCTGCATCGGCTCCTCGACCGGCTGCCGCTGCAAGACCGACGCCGCCTGGAGCTCCAGCTCCCGGTCGGTCTCCGCGCTGATCTCGCCGAGGCCGTCGACCGGCTCGCCCAGCGAGTTCACCACGCGGCCGAGGAAGTTGTCCCCGACCGGGACCGAGGAGACCCGGCCGGTGCGGCGGACCTCCTGGCCCTCCTCGATCTTCTCGGAGTCGCCCAGGATGACCACACCGATGGAGTTGGCCTCCAGGTTCATCGCGACACCCAGGATGCCGCCCGGGAACTCCAGCAACTCCTCGGTCATGACCGAAGGCAGGCCCTCGACATGGGCGATGCCGTCACCGGTGTCGGTGACGACCCCGACCTCCTCGCGACTGACCTCCGGGGAGTAGCTGGAGACGTACTTCTCGATAGCACTGCGGACCTCGTCCGACGAGATCGTCAGCTCCGCCATGTCTCGTTCCTGCTCTCGGGTCGTTCTGGGAAAGGAGTTCTCGTCCGGCGCGTTGCGGCCATGATGCCTCGCCTCATTCGGTGAGGTCGCGCCGAAGGGACTGGAGACGTCCCGCGATGCTGCCGTCGATGACCTCGTCACCGACCCGGATCACCAGGCCGCCGCCCACCTCCGGATCGACCTCCAGGTGGAGGGCGATCGGGCGACCGTAGATCCGCTGCAGTGTGCGGGAGAGCCGCTGCTGCTGCTGCTCGTCCAGCGGTGTCGCCGAACGGATCCGGGCCACGGACCGTTCGCGCCGCTTGGCCGACAACTCGGCGAGTTCGACCAAGCCCTCGCTGACCCGCCGCCCGTGGGACTGCGCCACCAGCTGGCGGACCAAGCTCTGCGTGATCGGTTCGACCTTGCCGTCGACGAGCTGGTCGACGACGGCGTACTTGCCGTCGACCACCGCGGTCGGATCCGACAGCAGCCGGTCCAGCTCCACGTTCGCCCCGGCGATGCGGCCGAGGCGGAACAGCTCGTCTTCCACGGCGTCCAGCCGACCTGCCCGCTCGGCCTGCACCAGCAGCGCGGTGCGGGCCATCCGCTCCAGTCCGGCGACCAGGTCGCGCGGCCCGGACCACCGGGCACGCGCGGCCTCCACCACGACCGGCAGCGCGCGGGCGCTGATCCGCTGACCGAGCAGCCCGCGAGCCAGTTGCTCCCGATCACCGGGGTCGGTGGCCGCGTCGGCGAGCGCCCGGCGCAGCGTGGACTCACGGCCCAGCAGGTCGGCCACGCCGAACAGCTCGTCGGCGAGCTCGGTGATCTCCGCCGGCTGCGCACCGTCAGTTGCCTGCAGCAGCTGCAACTCGGTGGCCGCCAGCGCATCCCTGCTCGCAGCGTGCACGAGGGTGCTCAACTGTCAAGCGCCTTTCACTCGGTTAGCCCCGGGAGGCCCCGGAACTGGTCGACTCGGACCCCTCCGAGGCGGAGGTCGATTCCAGCTCGTCGAGGAACCGGTCGACGGTGCCTCGGCGGCGGGCCTCGTCTTCCAGCGACTCCCCGACCACGCGGCTCGCCAGCTCCACCGCGTGCCGGCCCAGCTCCCCGCGCAGCTCCGCGACGATCTGGGACCGCTGAGCGGCCAGCTGGGCGTGCCCCTGGTTGACGATCCGGTCGGACTCCGCCTGGGCCTGGGAGCGCATCTCCTCCAGGATCTGCTGCCCCTCGGCGCGCGCGTCGTCCCGGATGCGGGCCGCCTCGGAACGGGCCTCGGCCAGCTGCGCCTTGTACTGCTCCAGCGTGCGCTGGGCCTCGGCCTGGGCCTGCTCGGCCTTGGCGATGCCGCCTTCGATCCGCTCCGTGCGCTCCGCGAAGATCTTCTCGAAGCGCGGCACCGCGTACTTCCAGAGTACGAACAGCAGCAGCAGGAAGGCGACCAGGCCGACTACTAGTTCGGCAGGCGCCGGGATGATCGGGTTCTCCGCCGCCAGCACCATCTGCGTCTTCACCACACCGTCTCCCAACGTGGGTTAGGTCGACAACTCAGGCAGCGGACGCGATGAAGTAGATGACCAGGCCGATCAGCGCCAGCACCTCGACCAGCACGAAGGAGATCCAGGCGATGCCCTGCAGCTGGCCCTGGGCCTCCGGCTGGCGCGCCGTACCGTTGATCACCGCGGACCAGATCAGCCCGACACCGACGCCGGGACCGATCGCGCCCAGGCCGTAGCCGATCGCGGCCAGGCCGGGGTTGATGGCGCCTGCAGCGTCTGCGGCCTGCGCAAGAACGATGTTGCTCACTTTCACTACCTTTCACTCGGTCCGCTCTTACCGTGCGGATCGGAGATCGTGGAATTCCTCAGTGCTCTTGTGCGAGGGCTGCGCCGATGAAGTTCGCGGTCAGCAGGGCGAAGATGTACGCCTGCAGGACCTGGATCAGGGCTTCCACGAACGTCATGGCGATCGCGAAGGCTGCGGAGAAAATCCCGACGGGCGCGTACAGCGCACCCGCCTCCAGCAGGAGGTATTCGGCCCCCAGCATGAACACCAGCAGGATCAGGTGTCCGGCGAACATCGCCGCGAAGACCCGGATCGCGAGCGCAACCGGCTGGAAGAGGAACTTCTGCAGGAACTCGATCGGGGACAGCAGGAGGTAGATCGGCTTGGGCACGCCGGGCGGGAACATCACGTGCTTGAAGTACCCGAGGAAGCCGTGCCGCGCGAATCCCACTCCGTGGAACACCAGGTAGACCACGAGCGCCAGCGCCAGGGGGAACCCGATGCGCGACATCGTGGGGAACTGGACGAGGGGGATGATGCCGAAGAGGTTGTTCACCAGGATGAAGGTGAACAGCGCGAAGATCAGCGGCACGAACGGCCGGAAGTCCTTGGCCCCGATCTGCTCCCGGGCGATCTTGTTCCGGCTGAACTCGTAAAGGAACTCAGCAACGAACTGACCCCGCCCGGGAACCAGCTTGAGGTTGCGAGTGGCGATCACGAAGTAGGCGCCAATGATCACCGCCGAGAGAACGACCAGCGCGATCGGCTTGGTGACACCGCCGAAGATCGGCGGGAGTACGAAACTATCGGCGCCCGGCGGTTGAAATCCGCCCTGAGCCAACGTCAGCGCGCCCAACTGGGCTCCTTCCGGTTCTCCCGGTCGAGAACACTCACCCGGGGGAATCGTCACGTTTTGCACTTAACGTACCTGACACCTGACCAGGTACGTGCCAGACCCCCTCTCCTCGTCCGCACCCGGGAGTTCGCACCTTCGCGAACCCCCCGCCGCACGCAGGAGAGCACGGTCGGGCAGAACCATACCAACGGGTAACGCAGACCGACGAACCCTGGTCGACAGTGACCTCAGAGTGTCGGGCGTTTACTCCGACGGGACGATAGTAGGAATCGGCGTTTTGCGGAATGCAACAATCTCGGCCCCGGCCCAGACCAGGATGGTGGCCAGCATGGTGAATGCCAGCGCCTCCCGCTGCACGAACCCGACTGCGCCGAGCAGCGTCATGACCACCAGCAGCACCAGCATCTTGCCGATGTAGCCGCCCAGGCACAGGGCCATGACGAACGCCGGGTTCATGCCCGCGCTGAATCGCATCAGCCAGAGGGTCAGCAGCGAGGACCCGAAGGCCACGACACCGCCGAGCAGCGCCGAGACCGAACCGGTCCAGCCGACCAGGGCGAACGAGGCGAGCGCGCCGAGGACGACCGTCGCGAGAGCGGGCAGCCAGGCGGTGCGCAGCATGGCCGAGGCCAGGCGCAGCACCGAATCCGCGTGCGGATTCCGCTGCGGAGCGGTCGCGTCCGGCTCCCCGGACGAACCAGAAATTGTTTCGCTCATCACACCTCACGATCACGACGGGCGCGTATCCGCGGAATCGCGGAAATGATAGCCGCCGCCACCACGCCCAGGACGAACACCCATGCCACCGCCACCGCGTTGAACAGGGTCAACGACACCGCGGCGAAGGCGATCAGCGCCGCCCACAGGTAGATGAGCAGAACCGCGCGCCGCGTGGAGTGCCCGAGCTCCAACAACCGGTGGTGCAGGTGCATCTTGTCCGCGTGGAACGGGCTCTTCCCCGCCCGCGTGCGCCGCACCACGGCCAGGCTCAGGTCCAGCAGCGGGATGAACAGCACCGCCGCCACCACGAGCAGCGGCGCCAGCAGGGCGATGCTGTCGGTCGGGCTCGGCCCGGTGTAGTCCATCTTCCCGGAGGCCGTGGTGCTCGCCGTGGCCAGCATCAGACCGATGAGCATCGACCCGGAGTCGCCCATGAAGATCTTCGCCGGCTGGAAGTTGTGCGGCAGGAAGCCCAGGCAGGCCCCGGCGATGGTCGCGGCGATGAGCGCGGGCGGGTACGCCGTGACGTCCCCGTCGTGCCGGTCCAGCAGGCTCAGGCAGAACACGCACGTGGCGCTCGCGGCGATGAGGCCGATCCCCGAGGCCAGGCCGTCGAGCCCGTCCACGAAGTTCATCGCGTTGATCATGGCGACGACCAGCAGCACGCTCAGCAGCTGCCCCTGGTTGCTGCCCAGGACCATCAGCTGCCCGGGGGAACCGCCGTCCTCCCCGCCCCACGGGACCCAGATGCTGAACCACTGCACCCCCAGCAGCACCAGGATCCCCGCCGAGGTGACCTGCCCGGCCAGCTTCGTCAGCGAGTCCAGCTCGAACCGGTCGTCGAGGACGCCGACGAGGACGATCAGCCCGCCCGCGAGCACCACCGCCAGCGCGTCCTTGGAGTAGTCGAAACCGCGCGAGAGCGCGGGCAGGTTGTTGGCCAGGAACATCGCCGCGAGCACGCCGCCGTACATGGCGAGGCCGCCCATCCGGGGGATCGGGGTGACGTGCACGTCCCGCTTGCGCGGGTGCGCGACCGCCCCCACGCGCATCGCCACGAGGCGGACCAGCCCGGTCAGCAGGAAGGTCACCGCCGCAGCCGTCAACAGCACCAGCAGGTACTCCCGGGCCGGGAGCCCGGCCGAGGCCCAGGGGTTGTTGTTCATCCCGACGGGTCACCTCCGGGGCGAGCCGGCCCGCGGAAGGCCGCCGATCCGCCAGGTGCACGGCGTGACCAAACTCGACGCTCCTCGTCGCTGCCGCAGTTGCTTGACCCCGCCACGCTATCGCCGCGCGCGGCTCACCCCGGCACCGGACCTGACCGGGCGCTCCGGGCGCGGGTGCGCTCCCGCGCCCGCCGGGAGAGCACCCGCCGGGGCGCGTCAGTCGGAGGGGTCGACCTCTTCGTCCAGCACCTCGGACAGCTCGGCGCGGCTGATCGCGCCCTCGCGCAGCACGCGCGGCCGGTCGTGCGTGAGGTCGACGATCGTGGAGGGCACGGTCTCACCGCTGTCCCCGCCGTCGAGGTAGACGTCCACGGAGTCGTCGAGCTGGCGCTGCGCTTCGGCGGCCGTGCCGGCGGGTGGCTGACCGCTGCGGTTGGCGCTCGAGACCGCCATCGGGCCGACCTCGCGGAGCAGGTCCAGCGCCACCGGGTGCAGCGGCATGCGCAGGTTCACCGTCCCGCGGGTGTCGCCCAGGTCCCAGGGCAGCGAGGGCGCCTGGTGCACCACGAGGGACAGCCCACCGGGCCAGAACGCCTCGATGAGCGTGCGCGCGCGGCGCGGCGTCGACAGCACCAGTCCGTCGACCGTGGACCAGGACCCGACCAGCACCGGGACGGGCATGTCCCGGCCGCGCCCCTTGGCCTCGAGCAGCGCGCCCACCGCGTTCGAGTCGAACGCGTCGGCGCCGATGCCGTAAACCGTGTCGGTGGGCAGGACGACGAGCCCACCGGCTCGAATCGCATTCGCGGCCGCAGCCAGTCCCGCCTCGCGGCTGTCCGGCCGACCGCAGTCGTACACGGTGCTCACACGAGTAGATCCTGACATGCCGCCTCCCGGCGCGTTCGAGTGGTACGGCGCCGCGCGATCCGGGAAGATCACCCGGCACCGCGGCGGCACTCCGGCCCGCCGCCCGGCACCGGAGAGGCCCGGCACCGGAGAGAGGTCCGGCCTCGACCGGAGACGCGAGAACGAGGAGAGTTCGGCCATGACCAGTCCCCCCGCCGGTGTGGAGGTCGCGCACGCGGAGTTCCTGGCAGGCGTGGTCCGCTACTACCGGTGCGGCGACACCGGCTCGCCGGTGGTCCTGCTGCACGGCGGCGGACCGGACAACGCCCTGATCAGCTGGCGGCACGCGCTGCCCGCGCTGGGCGGAGCGCACCGGGTGCACGCGCCGGACCTGCCCGGGCAGGGAGGCAGCCTGCCCTGGTACGGGCGGACGAACCAGCGCACGTTCGAGGAGACGCTGCGCTGGTTGCTCGACGAGTGGGAACTGGACTCGGTCGCTCTCGTCGGGCTCTCCGTCGGTGCGGCCGCCGCCGCGGGCTTCGCCGCGCGCAACCCGAGCCGGGTGCGGCGCTTGGCGCTGGTGGACCCGCTGGGCATCCAGGTGCGGCGCCGGCGACAGCGCACGCTCTACGCGGCCGCGCACCTGCCCCTGGTCAGCAGGCTGGCGGCGTGGGGTCTGCGCGCGCCCCGACCGGTGGCCCGCCCCCTGTTCCGGCGGACGCTGCTCGCCCCGGGGGCGGTGCCGGACGACGAGCGCTCGCTGCTCGGCGAGGTCCGGGCCGAGTGCCGCAACCGGGGAGGGGTGGTCGGGCACTGGCACCGCGAGGCGGTCGGGTTCCGCGGGCTGCGCACGAACCTGCTGCCGCTGCTGCGGGGGGTGTCGTGCCCGATGGTGCTCGTGCACGGCGAGCACGACCGGTTCGTCCCCGTCGCCGCCGCCCGGGAGTGCGCCGCGGAGCTGGATTGCCCCCTGCACGTGATCGAGGGCGCGGGGCACTGGCCGAACCGGGAGCGGCCGGAGGAGTTCAACCGGATTCTGGGTGAATTCCTGATGAACGATCACTAACCAATTCTGGAACTCCGTTCGCGCGGGCGGCGGCGCGGAATCACCCGAGCACTGCGCACCACTCGCGCGAAATGCGCTCGCGACCGCGCGAACTGAGCTCGGAGGGAACCGCATCCGCCGGGACGATCCCGTGGGAGAACATCGCCGCCGTGGACGTCCACAGCTTCGGCATGCAGCGCATGCTCGTGATCGCCGTGCGCGACACGCGGGAGGTCGTCGACCGCGCTTCCGGCCTGCACCGGCTCGTGCTCACCGCCAATGCGCGGATGACGGTCACGCCCGTCAACATCCCGGCCATGATGCTGCCGATGCGGGCTCGTGACGTGGAATCCGAGATCACCACCCACCTCACCGCGCCCTGGGAGGAGCAGATCCGCCGGCAGGACGACCACCGCGGCGCGCGACCAACGGCTCGCCGGCGCTCGGGCCCCGCCCACCGCGGGAACTGCTCTACTGCGCAGCCGGCCACCGGGCCGTGACGAACCTGGGGCGCCCTGCCAGGTCCTCCCGGGCGGAGACCTCGGTGAACCCCGCGGCGCGGAACAGCTCCGGCACCGCGTCGCCGTGCGTGTCGTCGTGCTCCACCGCCACCCCGCCACCGGGTCGCAGCAACCGCGCCGCGCACGCCGCGACGTGCCGGATCACCTGCAGCCCGTCCGCCCCGGCGAACACCGCCGCGGCCGGATCGTGCTCGGCCACCTCCGCGGGCACCTCGGTCCCCTCCGGCACGTAGGGCGGGTTGCACAGCACGAGATCCACAGCACCGTCCAGGTGCGCCAGCACGGCGGGATCGCCCACGTCGCCCCCGTGCACCGCGACGGGCGGGTCCCCCGCTGCGGCGCGCTCGGCCGCGTTGCGCCGCGCCCACTCCAGCGCCCGCGGCGCGTTGTCCACCGCGTGCACCTGCGCGTCGGCGCGTTCGTGCGCGAACCCCAGGGCGAGTGCGCCCGAGCCGGTGCACAGGTCCACCACCACGGGCGCGCGCACCCCTTCGACCAGCGCCAACCCCCGGGTCAGCAGCAGCTCGGTCTCCGGGCGCGGCACGAACACCCCGGGTCCCACGCGCAGTTCGACGCGCCCGAGCACGGCCGAACCGGTGACGTGCTGCAGGGGGACGCGCCGGGCCCGTTGCCGCGCCAGTTCGCGCAGGCGCTCGGCGGTGCTCCCGTCGAGTTCGCGCACGAGCAGCAGCCGCCCGCGCTCCACACCGAGCGCGTGCGCGGCCAGCAGCTCCGCATCGACGCGGGGCGTGGGCACTCCCGCCTCGGCGAGCACGTCGGTGACCTCGGCGAGGACCGTGCGCAACGACTGTGGGGACACGCGACCTCCCGCTGCGGCCGCTCAGGCCTCCGTGGTCAACCGGGCCTGCCGGTCGGCGCTCACGAGCGCCTCGATGACCGGCGCCAGCTCCCCGTCGAGCACGTGGTCGAGGTTGTAGGCCTTGTAGTTGATGCGGTGGTCGGAGATGCGGTTCTCCGGGAAGTTGTAGGTGCGGATGCGCTCCGAGCGGTCCACGGTGCGCACCTGGTTGCGGCGCGCCTCGGCCGCCTCGCGCTCCTGCTCCTCCTCGGCCATGGCCTGCAGCCGGGCCCGCAGGACGTGCATCGCGCGCAGCCTGTTCTGCAGCTGGGACTTCTCGTTCTGGCAGGCCACGACGACACCGGTCGGCAGGTGGGTGATGCGCACCGCGGAATCCGTGGTGTTCACGCTCTGCCCACCCGGTCCCGAAGAGCGGTGCACGTCGATGCGCAGGTCCTTCTCGTCGACCTCCACCTCGACTTCCTCGGGCTCGGGGAAGACGAGCACGCCGGCCGCGGAGGTGTGCACGCGGCCCTGCGACTCGGTGACGGGCACCCGCTGCACGCGGTGCACCCCGCCCTCGAACTTCATGCGGGACCACACGCCGTCCGGGCCGGGATCGGAGGAGCCGTCCTTGACCGCCACGGTGACGTCCTTGTACCCGCCGAGCTCGGATTCGGTGGCGCCGAGCACCTCGGCGTGCCAGCCCTGCCGCTCGGCGAACCGCAGGTACATGCGCAACAGGTCCCCGGCGAACAGCGCGGCCTCCTCACCGCCCGCGCCCGCCTTGATCTCCACGAGCACGTCGGAGGTGTCGTAGGGGTCGCGCGGCAGCAGCAGCTCGGTGAGCTGCTCGTCCAGCTCGCCGACGCGCTGCTCCAGCCGGGTGGCCTCCGCGGCGAAGCCGCTGTCCTCCCCGGCCAGCTCCTTGGCCGTCGCCCAGTCGGACCGCGCCCGGTCCAGTGCCCGTGCGGTGTTCACGACCGGTTTCAGCTGGTTGTAGCGCCGGCCGAGCTTGCGGGCCGCGGCGTGGTCGGCGTGCACGTCCGGGTCGGCCAGCCGCTGCTCCAGCTCGGCGTACTCGGCCAGCAGTTCATCGACCTTCGACGTTTCCACCGGCGATGACCTTCTTCCCGAACGATGCGGACCCGACCCGAACGCAGCAACGGCGCCCGCTCACCGCGGGTGCGGCAGGAGCGGGCGCCGTGCGAACGCCTACTTCTTGGTCCGGGCGTTCTGCGGACGACGTCCGTAACGGGCCTCGAACCGGGCGACGCGGCCGCCGGTGTCGAGGATCTTCTGCTTGCCCGTGTAGAAGGGGTGGCAGTTGGCGCAGATCTCGACGTGGATCTTGCCGCTGGTGCGCGTGCTGCGGGTGGTGAAAGCGTTGCCGCAGTTGCAGGTCACCTCGGTGACCACGTACTCCGGGTGGATTCCGCTCTTCAAAGCCTTGTCCTTCCTTGACGACGCCGGGTCCCCCGGGGGTGGCTTGCTGCCCGCGGAGGTGAACCGGCGCGGTGAACCAGCCTTCGATTGTGCCAGACCAAGGCCTGTGACCTGGAACGGAGGGGGCTCCCGGATTGTTCCCGGCGACCACCGGGCGGGCGCCCCGCCCCGGCCGGAGCTCTCCGGAGCGCGGACGGCCCGCCGGTCCGCCCGCGGAAGCACCGCGGGCACCCGGGAGCCGCCCGCCCGGCGGGAGGCCCGCCGGGCGTTCCGCTCAGTCCTCGTCCTTGCCCGGGGTGTTCTTGGCGACCTGCATGAGGAACTCGATGTTCGTGCTCGTCTTGCGCAGCTTGTCCAGGACCAGCTCCAGGGCCTGCTGGGTGTCCAGCGCCGCGAGCACGCGCCGCAGCTTGTGCGTGACGGCCAGCTCGTCCTGGGACATCAGGATCTCGTCCTTGCGGGTGCTGGAGGCGTCCACGTCGACCGCGGGGAACAGCCGCTTGTCGGCCAGCTTGCGGTCGAGCTTGAGCTCGGCGTTGCCGGTGCCCTTGAACTCCTCGAAGATGACGGTGTCCATCGTGGACCCGGTCTCCACCAGCGCGGTGGCCACGATCGTCAGCGAACCGCCGCCCTCGATGTTCCGCGCGGCGCCGAGGAAGCGCTTCGGCGGGTACAGCGCGGTCGAGTCCACACCGCCGGAGAGGATGCGCCCGGAGGCGGGCGCGGCCAGGTTGTAGGCCCGGCCCAGGCGCGTGATGGAGTCCAGCAGCACCACCACGTCGTGGCCCATCTCGACGAGCCGCTTGGCCCGTTCGATCGACAGCTCGGCGACCGTGGTGTGGTCCGACGGAGGACGGTCGAACGTCGAGGCGATGACCTCGCCGTTCACCGACCGCTGCATGTCGGTGACCTCCTCCGGCCGCTCGTCGGCGAGCACGACCATGAGGTGGCACTCGGGGTTGTTCGCGGTGATCGCGTTGGCGATCGACTGCAGCACCATCGTCTTGCCCGCCTTCGGCGGCGACACGATGAGCGCGCGCTGCCCCTTGCCGATCGGCATCACCAGGTCGATGATCCGCCCGGTGAGGTGCTGCGGGTCGTCCTCCAACCGCAAGCGCTCGTTCGGGTACAGCGGGGTCAGCTTGTGGAACTCGGCCCGCTTCTTGGCGGAGTCGGTGTCCAGGCCGTTGATGGCGTCCACGCGCACCAGCGGGTTGAACTTCTGCCGCTGCTGCTCGCCCTCGCGGGGTTGGCGGATCACGCCCTGGATGGCGTCACCGCGCCGCAGCCCGTACTTGCGCACCAGCGACAGGGAGACGTACACGTCGTTCGGACCGGCCAGGTAACCGGAGGTGCGCACGAAGGCGTAGTTGTCCAGCACGTCGAGGATGCCGGCCACGGGCAGCAGCACGTCGTCCTCGCGGACCTCCGGCTCGTTGCCGCCCTCACCGCGCCCGCGGTTGCGCCGGCGGTCCCGGTAGCGGCGGCCCCGCCGGTTGCGGTTGCCGTCGTCGTCCGAGTCGTGCTGCTCAGAGCGCTGCTTCTGGTCGCTCTTGTCGGAGGCGCGGTCCTCCTCCTGCTGGTGGCTCCCGGCGCCGTTGCCCCCGCGGCCACCGGACGGGCGACGCCGCCGCCCGCCGCGCCGGTTGTCGTCGGAGTCGAAGTCCTGCCGGCGCGGGCGGTTCCGGCCGCCCTGCTGACCGCCGTTGTTCGACGTCTGCTCACCGGTGCTGCCGCGCTGGCCGGACGCCGATTCCTGCTCGTCGAGCGCCGGCTGGTGCGCCTTGGAGGAGTTCGGCGCGGAGCCGCCCGCCTCGGCGCCGGAGGAGTCCACTTCGGAACCGGAGGCGGCGCCGTCGCCCTTCGCCTCCCGGGTCTTGCCGTTGCCCCGGGAGCGCTGCTTGCCGTTGCCGGAAGCGGAGCCCGCGGACTCGTTCGAACTGGCAGCCTGACGTTCCCTAATGGCCGCGATCAGATCGCCCTTGCGCAGCCCCTTGGTCTCAATCCCCAGTTCACGGGCGAGCTCGCGCAGTTCCGGCAGAACCATGCCGGACAGACCACCGCGTCGGCGCGTGGTGCCGTTGGCCGACCCGTTCGCGGTGGACGACTGTCCTGAGCCCTGCTGGTCAGCCGCTGCGCTGCTGTTGGCTGCCTCGCTGCTCAACAATTCGGTGTCGCTCACGAATATCCTTCCTGACCGGGCCGTGCGTCTCGCCCAGCCCAGCGGATTGCCCGCCCGCAGTCCGTTCCGCGGACGACCGATGTGTGCTACCAGTCCGGATGCCGGTGGGGTCCCATGCGTGTACGCGCCACGGCCCGTGCCGTGGACAGCTCGGGGAACCAGCAGCACCGGGCAGGGAGAAGTCCCCGGCTCGCGTGACTCAACCAGTGCGAGGTCGTGGAACCCGTTCGCCACGCTGCCGCGCCCGAACCGTGGTCCACGTGCGTTGCATCCACTCCGATCCACACTCGCCGATGCACGCCCTGCCACCACTTCCAGGAATCACCGACTCGGCCTGCTGCCCGTCCCGGACCGTCCCCGCTCCCGCGAGCGGTCCGCCCGAGCTCCGGGGAACCACGCCCGCACGTGCCCCGCATCCGCGCACCCGCGCCGAAAGGCCCTGCGCGCGGAAGGTTTCGCGGTCGGCCGTGCGTCACGTCGACGGCCGGTAGCCCCGGTGCATTGAGTTGACGACTCCTGCCTCGGTCACCGCCAGTGGGCTCGCTAACTTGATCTTCACCCGCGACGGACGAGTGAGGTCAATACACAGCGAAGGATGCGTCCCGGGAAGTCCCGGATACAACACCGGCGCCCTGCGCGCGGTGACTGATTGACCTTGAGGGTAGACGCCCTGTGATTCAGGTGCAACAACCCCCAGGGCGCATCGCGCGCCCCACTTCGATCACTGCGCTGGACGTGTCACCGCCCGAACACCGCCGTTCCGACGCCTGTTCGGAGCGGAAACCGGTGCGCCGCCGTCCGACCGGTCCCTGCCGTGCACAGCGTCCAGCGGATCGAAACGCCACCGCATCCCGCGGTGACACTTCCTTTGTACCACTCGGGCGCGGTGTCCGAACGCCCTGGGGCGGATTTCCCGCGGAACGGGGAACCGGTGCGGACCTCCGCACCGCCGCAGAGCACCCGGACCGACCCGCTGGACACCCGGTAACAACCCGCCGGGCACCCGCCACCGAGCCGGGCACGTCACGTGCGAGCGCGGACCACGCCGTTCGAGTCATGCCGTTCGAATCATGCCGGCGCTGCGCCGCACGGCCCGACTCGCCCGGCACAACGCCGCCGCTTCCACCGCTATTCCCGGGCCCGCGTCCGCGGCCCCACGTCTCCGGGCCCGCGTCCCCGGGCCCGATCGCATCGGGTCACTGCTCGGTGCGCACCCGCACTCCGCGCCGGTCCACCGGCAGCGGCAGCACCGAAAACCCTTCGGGAACCATGCCGAGGTCCCCGTCCGGGGGCAGGGCCAGCACCGTCGGACCCGCCCCGGACACCGCCGCGGGCACGTTCCGCGCGCGCAGCTCGCGCACCAGCGCGACCGTGCCCGGCCAGGCGCTCTCCCGGTACTCCTGGTGCAACCGGTCCTGCGTCGCGGGCAGCAGCAGCTCCGGGGCCGCGGTGAACGCGTGCACCGCCAGCGCGGCCCGGCCGGCGGTGAACACCCCGTCGCCGTGGGGGATGCTCTCCGGCAGCAGCCCGCGCGTGCGGTGCGTCGACGACTCCTCCTCCGGCACCAGCGCCACCGGCGAGAGCGCCTCGTGCGGCGCCCGCGAGACCGCGTGGTAGCGGCCCTGCTCGCTCCAGGCGATGACGAAACCGCCGTGCAGGCTCGCCGCCACGTTGTCCGCGTGCCCTTCCCGGCTGGCGGCCAGCTGCAGCACCTCGGCCCGGCTCCCGGCGTCCCACCCGGTGCGCCCCGTCAACGCGCGGGCCGCGGCGATCCCGGCGGTGATCGCCGCCGCCGAGGAGCCCAGCCCGCGGGAGTGCGGGATGGCGTTGCGGCAGGTCAGCTCCAACGCGGGCGGGGTCACGTCGAACTCGGCCAACGTGTCGTGCAGCACCCGCACCACCAGGTGCCGCTCGTCCTCGGGCACCTCGCCGGCCCCGGCGCCCTCCACGGTGACCGCGGCGGAGCCCGGCCGCCCGTCGACCTGGCGCACGTGCACCGTGTCGTAGAGGCCCAGCGCCAGCCCCAGGGCGTCGAAGCCCGGGCCGAGGTTCGCCGCGGACGCGGGAACGGTCACCTGCACCGCGGGCACGGGCAGCTCGTCCGCCCGCGCCTGCTGCGGTTCGCTCATGTCAGCTCCAGCGCGGTCGCCACGGCGGACGGGTCCACCGGCAGCGGCTCCACTTCCACCATCCCCGACAGCGCCGTGTCCGGGTCCTTGAGGCCGTGCCCGGTGACCGTGCACACCACGGTCGCGCCGGTCGGCAGCCGACCGTCCCCGGCAGCGGCCAGCAGGCCGGCGATGCTGGAGGCCGAGGCGGGTTCGACGAACACGCCCTCCTTCGAGGACAGCAGCCGGTAGGCGGCCAGGATCTGCTCGTCGGTGACCGCGGAGAACAATCCGTCCGAGGCGCTGCAGGCGCTCACCGCGTTCTGCCACGACGCCGGGTTGCCCACCCGGATCGCCGTGGCCACGGTCTCCGGCTCGGTCACCGGCTCGCCGTGCACGATCGGTGCGGCCCCCGCCGCCTGGAACCCGAACATGCGCGGGGCGCTGCCGGTCACCCCGTCCCGGGCGTACTCGGCGTAGCCGTTCCAGTAGGCGGTGATGTTGCCCGCGTTGCCCACGGGCAGGCAGTGCACGTCAGGGGCCCGGCCGAGCACGTCGCAGACCTCGAACGCGGCGGTCTTCTGGCCCTCCAGCCGCGCCGGGTTCACCGAGTTCACGAGGGTGACCGGGTGCTCCGCGGTGGTCTTGCGCGCCAGTTCGAGGCAGTCGTCGAAGTTGCCCTGGACCTGCAGGATCTTCGCGCCGTGCGCCACGGCCTGGGCCAGCTTGCCCATGGCGATCTTGCCCTGGGGCACGAGCACGGCCGAGGTCAGCCCCGCCCGCGCCGCGTACGCCGACGCGGAGGCCGAGGTGTTGCCCGTGGAGGCGCACAGCACCGCTTGGCTGCCGGTCGCGCGGGCCTGCGTGATGGCCACGGCCATGCCGCGGTCCTTGAACGAGCCGGTGGGGTTGGCCCCCTCCACCTTGAGGTGCACGTCGCAGCCGGTCTGCGCGGACAGGTGCGGAGCCGGCACGAGCGGTGTGCCGCCCTCGCGGAGCGTCACCGCCTCAGCGTTGCCCGCGAGCTCGATCCGGTGCCGGTACGCCTCGATCACACCAGGCCAGCCCGGCACGCTGCCCGGGGCCGCGGCCCCGTCCGACATGTAAGACGTCACGATCGTTCACCTTCAACCCGCATCACACTGACCACCTCGCGCACCACCGGCAACTGCGCGACCTTGTCCACGGTGGACCGCAGGGCGGCGTCGGTCGCGGTGTGCGTGACCACGACGAGGCTCGCGTCCTCGCCCCGGCCCTGCTGGCGCACGACGGAGATGCTCACGTCGTGCTCGTTGAACGTGGCCGCCACCTGGGAGAGCACACCCGGCTTGTCCGCCACGTCCAAGCTGATGTGGTACCGCGTCGGGGTCTCGCCCATCGGCCGCGCCGAGAGCTGGGCGTAGGCCGACTCCCGCGGCCCCAGACCGGACACGACCTGGTTGCGCCCCACCGCCACGAGGTCGCCGAGCACGGCGCTCGCGGTCGGCGCACCGCCGGCGCCCTGCCCGTAGAACATGAGCTCGCCCGCGGCCTCGGCTTCCACGAAGACCGCGTTGAACGCGTCGCCCACCCCGGCCAGGGGGTGGCCGCGCGGGATCATCGCCGGGTGCACCCGCGCGGACACGGCCTCGCTGCCGTCCTCGCCGACGACGCGCTCGCAGATCGCCAGCAGCTTCACCGTCCGGTCGAGCATCCGCGCGGCTTCGATGTCGCCCGGGGTGACCCCGGAGATGCCCTCGCGGTGCACCTCGGCGCCGCTGACCCGGGTGTGGAAGGCGAGCGAGGCGAGGATCGCGGCCTTGGCCGCCGCGTCGAAGCCGTCCACGTCCGCGGTCGGGTCGGCCTCGGCGTAGCCCAGCCGCCCGGCCTCGTCCAGCGTTTCGGCGTAGCCGGCGCCGGTGGCGTCCATGGCCGAGAGGATGTAGTTCGTCGTGCCGTTGACGATGCCGGTCACCCGGTTGATGCGGTCACCGGCCAGCGACTCCCGCAGCGGGCGCAGCAGCGGGATCGCCCCGGCCACGGCCGCCTCGAAGTACAGGTCGGCACCGGAGGCGTCGGCGGCTGCGTGCAGCTCCCGGCCCCGCTCGGCCACCAGCGCCTTGTTCGCCGTCACCACGGCCTTGCCCGCGTGCAGCGCGCGCAGCAGCAGCGAACGCGCGGGCTCGATGCCGCCGACGAGTTCGACGACGATGTCCACGTCGCTGTCCACGAGCCCTTCGGCGTCGGTGGTCAGCAGCTCCGCGGGGACGTCCGGGTGCTTGTGCGGACGGCGCACGGCGACGCCGGCGACCTCGAGCGGCGCACCTGTTCGCGCGGCGAACTCCCCCGGCTGGTCCCGCAGCAGCCGCAGCACCTCGGCGCCGACGGTGCCGCACCCCAACAGCGCGACCTTGATCGGTTTGCGGTCCTCGATCACTCACACCTCCAGCCGGAGCAGGTCATCCTCGGTCTCCCTGCGCAGTAGCAACCGGGCGTTCCCGGAGCGCACCGCGACCACGGGCGGCTTCGGCAGCCGGTTGTAGTTGCTGGCCATCACGTAGCAGTACGCACCGGTCGCCGCGACCGCGATCAGGTCGCCCGGTGCAATGTCCTCCGGTTGCCAGCAGTCTCGCACCACGACGTCACCGGACTCACAGTGCTTGCCCACGATGCGGGACAGCACCGGGGGTGCGGTGGCGCCGCGGGACACCAGCCGGCAGTCGTAGGCCGCGTCGTACAGCGCGGTGCGGACATTGTCGCTCATCCCGCCGTCGACGCTGATGTAGCGCCGGGAGGCCCCCTGGTCGAGGTCCACGTCCTTGATCGTGCCGACCTCGTACAGCGTGACCGCGCTCGGCCCGACGATCGCCCGCCCCGGTTCCACGGCGATGTGCGGGACCGGCAGCCCGGCGTCGGCGCACTCCCGCGCCACGGCCTCGCGGAGCTTGCGCGCCAGCTCGGTCGGGCGCAGCGGATCGTCCTCGGCGGTGTAGGCGATGCCCAACCCGCCGCCGAGATCCACGGTGGACACCGCCGCCAGCGCCTCGTCGCCGTGCTCGTCGCGCACGTCGGCCAGCAGGCCGATCACCCGGTGCGCGGCGAGCTCGAACCCCTCGGTGTCGAAGATCTGCGAGCCGATGTGACTGTGCAGACCGGACAGCTCCAGCGCATCCGCCTGCAGCACGCGGGTGACCGCCTCGGCCGCCGCGCCGCCGCTGAGCGAGAAGCCGAACTTCTGGTCCTCGTGCGCGGTGGCGATGAACTCGTGCGTGTGCGCCTCCACACCGACGGTGACCCGCACCAGCACGCGCTGGCGCACGCCGTGCTCGGAGGCGACCTGCTGCAGGCGCGCGATCTCGTGGAACGAGTCCAGCACCACGGTGCCGACACCGGCCTCGACGGCCCGGACCAGTTCCGCCGTCGACTTGTTGTTGCCGTGGAAGGCGATGCGCTCGGCCGGGAACTCCGCCCGCAGCGCCACGCCGAGCTCGGCACCGCTGCACACGTCGAGGCTCAGCCCCTCCTCGGCGACCCAGCGGGCCACCTCGGTGCACAGGAACGCCTTCGCCGCGTAGTGCACCGCGGCCGGGTCGCCGAACGCGGCGGCGTAGTCGCGGCAGCGGGCGCGGAAGTCGTCCTCGTCGAGCAGGAACGCCGGGGTGCCGAACCGCTCGGCGAGGTCGCGGACGTCGGCGCCGGCGAAGCGCACCACCCCGTCGTCGCCGCGGGCGGAGTTCCGCGGCCACACGTGGGGGTGCAGCTGGTCCAGTTCGGCTCCGGACCCGGGCGCGGGGCCGGCGGTCGCGCCACCGGGCACGACGTCGGCGTGCCGGGGTCCGGCGGGGTGGGCACGCATGGGCTGCTCCTTCGGGCTGGCCCGCGCGACCGGGCGGCGCACGCCGCCCGGCCCCGGGCCTGTCGTGTGTGTGCTGGCGCTCGGCGAGGCCGCGGTGCGGACGCGCTCGACCACGACCGCGCACCCGCGCCCGCGCCACCCGGGCCGGCGCCCCGGTCGACGCGCGTGCGGGCACCCGGGGTCACATCTGTTCCGGAGCGCTCACCCCGAGCAGCGCCAGGCCGTTGGCGAGCACCTGCCGCGCCGCCTCGCACAGGTGCAGGCGCGCCACGGTCAGCGGGCCGGTCTCGTCGTCGCCGGGCTGCAGTACCCGGCAGGCGTCGTAGAAGCGGTGGTAGGCGCCGGCGAGGTCCTCCATGTACCGCGCGACGCGGTGCGGTTCGCGCAGCTGAGCGGCCGCGTGCACCACGCGCGGGAACTCGCCGATGGTGCGGATGAGGTCGCCCTCGCGGTCGTGCGTGAGCAGCGACAGGTCGGCGTCGGCCACGGCGCCGCGGTCGATGCCCAGGCTCGCGGCGTTGCGCTGCAGCGAGGACAGCCGGGCGTGCGCGTACTGCACGTAGAACACCGGGTTCTCGTTGGTGCGGCGGCTGATCAGGTCGAGGTCGATGTCCACCGCCGTGTCCACCGAGGACCGGATCAGCGCGTAGCGCGCCGCGTCCACGCCGACCGCGTCCACGAGGTCCTCGAGCGTGACGACCGTGCCGGCGCGCTTGCTCATCCGCACCGGCTGGCCCTCGCGCACCAGGTTCACCATCTGTCCGATGAGGACCTCGACCACGTCGGGGTCGTCGCCGAAGGCGGCCGCCGCGGCCTTCAGCCGCGAGACGTAGCCGTGGTGGTCCGCCCCGAGCATGTACAGGCACAGGTCGAACCCGCGGCTGCGCTTGTCCCGCAGGTAGGCCAGGTCGCCGGCGATGTAGGCCGGGGCGCCGTCGCTCTTGATCAGCACCCGGTCCTTGTCGTCGCCGAACTCGCTCGAGTTCAGCCACCAGGCGCCGTCGGCGAAGTAGACGTCGCCGGAGGCCTTGAGCGTCTCCACCGCTTCGGTCACCGCACCGGAGGTGTGCAGCGAGTCCTCGTGGAAGAACACGTCGAAGTCGGTGCCGAACTCGTGCAGGCTGCGCTTGATCTCGTCGAACATGAGCCCGACGCCGAGGCTGCGGAACGCCTCGTCGCGCTCCTGCTCGGAGCGCTGGAGCACGTCCGGTTCCCGGCGCACCACGGCGCTGGCGATGTCGGTGACGTAGGCGCCGCCGTAGCCGTCCTCCGGTGGCTCCTCACCGCGTGCGGCGGCGACGAGCGAGCGCACGAAGCGGTCGATCTGCGCCCCGGCGTCGTTGAAGTAGTACTCGCGCGTGATGTCCGCGCCCTGGGCGCTCAGGATGCGGCCGAGCGCGTCGCCGACCGCGGCCCAGCGCGTGCCGCCCAGGTGGATCGGCCCGGTCGGGTTGGCGGAGACGAACTCGAGGTTGATCCGGCGGCCGCCGTAGGCCTCGCCGCGGCCGTACTCCGCACCGGCGCCCAGCGCGTCGCGCACGATCTGCGCCTGCGCGTCCGCCGCCAGGCGCAGGTTGAGGAAGCCCGGTCCGGCGACTTCGGCCGTGTCGATCTCGCCGAGCTCGTCGAGCGCCTCGGCCAGCCAGCCGGCGAGCTCGCGCGGCTGCGTCCCGACCTTCTTGGCGACCTGCATGGCCAGGTTCGTGGCGTAGTCGCCGTGCTCCGGGTTGCGGGGTCGCTCGACGGTCACCGACTCGGGCAGCGCGGACGTGTCGAGCCCGCGGGCGGAGAGCACGTCGACAGCGGTCTTCCGGACGAGTTCAGCAAGCGCGGCAGGAGTCACCTGATGCAGTCTAGGCGGGCGTCCGCGCTGTTCAGCGAACGGGTTGGGTCGACGCGCCCCGGGCCCGCGGGAGCGGATCACCACGTCAGCGCCGAGCAGCGCCGGGCGCACTCGGCCGGCTCGACCTGCAGCGTCGAGTGCTCGATGCGGTAGTGCTCGGACAGCAGCCGCTGCGCCGCGGTCAGCACCTCGCTGTGCACGGCCCCCGGCGTGGTCGTCAGGTGCGCCGAGGCGACCTCCATGCCCGAGGTCAGCGTCCACACGTGCAGGTCGTGCACCTCGGCCACCGCGGGCAGCGCGGCGAGCTCCGCGCGGATGCGGGTGACGTCGAGGCGGTCCGGCGCCTGCTGCACGAGGATGCGCAGCGCCTGCCGCGCCAGCCGCCACGTGCGCGGCAGGATGAACGCGCCCACGGCCACGGCCACGATCGGGTCGACCAGGTACCAGCCGAACGCCCAGGTCAGCAGGCCGCCGAGGAGGACGCCCACGGAACCGATCGTGTCGGCCAGCACTTCGAGGTAGGCCCCGCGGACGTTGATGCTCTCCGCCGAGCCCCGGCGCAGCAGGGCGAACACCACCAGGTTCGCGACCAGCCCGGCCGCGGCGGTGAGCACCATCGGCAGCCCGGGCACGTGCGGTGGTTCCAGCACGCGGCCGACGGCCTCGTAGAGGATGTATCCGGCGACGCCGAACAGCAGCACCGCGTTGGCCAGCGCGGCGAGCACTTCCATGCGGTAGAGGCCGAACGTGCGGTTGTCCTTCGTCGCCCGCCGGGCCGCGGTGATCGCGGCCAGCGCCATGCCGACGCCGAGGACGTCGGTGAGCATGTGCCCCGCGTCGGAGAGCAGCGCCAGGGACGAGGTGGCGAACCCCACCACCGCTTCGAGGACGAAGAACGCCAGCAGGATGCCGAACGCCAGGCCCATCCGGCGGATGTGGCGGCCGGAGGCGTGCACCGCCTCGGCGGCGGTCCCGTGGCCGTGGCCGTGCTCGTGTCCCATGGCGCCGATAATACATAGTCAGATGTGCATATGCGCAAGTGTTGTTGCGGCCTCATCCGTCCGGGTGCGGCAGCGCTCCGCGCGGCCGCTTCGCACCGGACGGCGCGCCGCCCGACGACCGCCGGGGCGGCCCGCAGCGGAACCGGCGCCCGATGCCGGCCGTCGAGCGCGCCCCCCGAGGACAGCCCGGGGCCGGCTGCCGCACGGGCGCGCCCGGAGCCGACCGCCGGGGCGGCAGGACCGCGGACGTGCTTACCCCGCGGTTCCGCGCGGCGCCGGACGCAGTCGGGCGGTTCCGCCCGGACGAGTGATCGAACTCCACCCGGCCGGGCACTCGTCCACCACCCGCCCGAGCGGTGCCCTCCGGCGGGCGGACCCCGCAGGCCCCTCCCGCGGGCACCTCTCAAGCCCCGCGCGGCGGCCAGTTGTCCACGCGCTTCGGCCGCGGCGCGGCGTAGGTGCGGGCCTTCGACGTCGCCAGGCCCTGCCGCACGAGCGCCTCCGCCGTGGTGACCGCCGCGGCCACACCGTCGACCACGGGCACGCCGGTGCGGGCCACGACCCGCTCGGACAGGCCGGCCATGCCGCCGCAGCCGAGGCAGATCACCTCGGCGCGGTCCTCGGTGACGCACCGCTCGGCCTGCTCGGCGATGGCCTCGATCGCGGCGTCCGGGTCGCGCTCGAGCTCCAGCACCGGCAGCCCGCTCGCCCGCACCGAGGCGCAGCGCTGCGCCAGGCCGGCCAGGTGCAGGCGGTCCTCGATGAGCGGCGCGGTGCGGTCCAGGCTCGTGACCACCGAGTAGGTGCGGCCGACGAACTGGGCCGCGCTGGCCGAGGCCTCGGTGATGTCCACCACCGGCACGTCCACGAGCTCCTGCAGCCCCTCGCGGCCGTGCTCGCCGTAGCCGGCCTGGATCACCGCGTCGAACGGCCCGCCGTGGGCGCGCACCGTCTCCATCACCGCCACCGCGGCGAGGTGGCTCTCGTAGTTGCCCTCGACGGACTCCGCGCCGAACGGCGGTGTCAGCGGCACGATCTCGGTCGTCCCCGCCGCCACCGCGCGGGCCTGCTGCCCGATCGCCTCGGTCACTTGCTCGCTGGTGTTCACGTTGACCACGAGGATGCGCATGCGTGCTGTCGTCCTCCGTTCGAGTGGTGGGCTGATCTCGGTCGATGGGCCGCCCGGCGGCCCGACCACGTGCGTGCTCCCGGCGGCGGGGCTCCGGGGGAGTCCCCGCGGGGAGGCCGCGGGGCCCGGGCGGACCGCTCACCGCCGCGGGCGCAACTCTGCCAGTGCGGGGTTCACCCGCTGGCGGCGGCGATCCCCTCCCCGTCGACGTCCCCGACCGGCAGACCGCGGTCGGTCACGGCCAGGTGGAGCGCGGCGGCCAGGGCCGCCCCGATGAACCAGGAGAAGCTCGGCACGGCGCCGAGCACCGGGCCGAGCAGCGCGCCGGGCCCGCCGAGGAAGTGCTCGACGACGCTCCCGAAGACCTGCGTCCACATCGCACCGCCGTCAGCGCGTCCTCGGTGGACGGTGCGGTTGGACCCCCCGGCTTCGACGAACATCCAGCCCGCGATGGCGGGGGAGCTCACCAGCACCACGGGGCCGGCCCGGGGCACTTCCCGGTGCCGCGGAGCGCTCGATGCGGTACCGGTGCCGCGCGTAGTCTGCCCGCCATGAGCGGAACTTCCCGGAGCGGGCTGCTGCCGATCCTGCACTACGACGACACCCGCGCAGCGCTGCGCTTCCTCGTCGACGTCCTCGGGTTCCGCGAAGCGACGACGGCCGCGGACGACGCGGGCGACATCGCCCACGCGGAACTCGTCTGGCCCGGTGGCGGGGCGCTGGTGCTCGGCGGCACGAAGCACACCGGCGGAGTGCACGGCGGGACGCGCCCCGGCGGCAGCGCGATCTACCTGGCCACCGCCGAGGTGGACGCCGTCCACGAGCGCCTGCTCCGCTCGGGCGGCGAGGTCGTCGAACCACCGCACACCACCGCGTTCGGCAACGGCGCGGAGTCGTACGCGTTCACCGCCCGGGATCCGGAGGGCAACCTCTGGACGCTCGGGACCTACCGGGGCTCCTGCTGACAGCTCCCGCGCGACGGAACCGCCCGCGGAACAGGCCGGGGCAGCCAACCGGTGCGGACGGTCCGGGGCGCGGTCTCCGCGCGCCCCGGACCTCTCCCCGCAGCGACCGGTACCGCCCCGGCCGCGACCTCACCCCTCCCCGGAGGAGTTGAGCACCAGACCCGTTCCCCAGCACCGCGGGCACATGCGCCGAGCGGGGTCGAACCCGGACGGCGCGCCGTCCGCACCGTGCCGGGCCTGCACGGCCTCGACCTCGCGCCGCCCCGCGCAGTGCTCGCACACCGGCCGCGGCCACTCCGCCCTCGGCAGCGCCTCGGCGTAGCGGATCACGACCATCCGCTGCTGGTGCAGCTCGCCGGCGTCCTCCTCGGGGTGGACGTGCCGGCGCCCGACCGGTGCGATGCGGGCGAGCTGCTGCTCGAAGGCGCGCAGCGCCTGCTCCAGATCCGCGCCGAAGGAGCCCCACGCGCTCGTGTCGGACACGAGGATCACCCCGCCTTCGCCGGGTCGGTGACGACCTCCGGCGGCACCGGCGCGTCCTCGGCCAGGGCGCCGAACAGCTGCTGGGCGGCCTCGGTGTCCCACTCCACGACCGAAGCGCCGTCCTCGGTCTCGCCGAAGCCGCCGAACGGCACCGTCGTGGTCACGCCCCGACCGGAGGTGATGCCCTGCATCGCGTAGCCGAGGGCGCCGAGGTGCCACACGTGGTCACCGGTGTCCACGCGGAACGACTGCGAGGTGTCCAGGATCAGCGGGAACAGCCGCAGCGGGTTGGCCAGCACCTGCGGGCTGGAGACCTTCTCGGTCAGCGCCGCCAGGAACTCCCGCTGCCGCTGGACGCGGTCGAGATCGCCTTCCGCGGTGGCGCGGCTGCGCACGTACCCGAGCGCCTGCGGCCCCCGCAGGGTTTGGCAACCGGGCTGCAGGTCCAGGTTCGCCTTCGGGTCCTGCATCGGTTCCTCGGGGCACACCTCCACCCCACCGACCGCGTCGGTGATGCCGGCGAACCCGCCGAGGCCCACCTCGGCGTAGTGGTCGACGCGGAGGCCGGTGTTGGCCTCCACGGTCCGCGTGAGCAGCTGCGGGCCGCCGTGGGCGAAGGCGGAGTTGAGCTTGCCCTCGCCCTGGCCGGGGATGGTCACCAGCGAATCCCGCGGCAGGCTCACCATCGTCGGCTCGCCGCCCGCCTCCGGGACGTGCACGAGCATCACCGTGTCGGTGCGCCGGCCGGCGGCCTCACCCGTGCCCAGTTCGGCCCGCTGCTGCTCGTCCAAGCCCTCGCGGCTGTCCGAGCCGACCAGCAGCCAGTTCGTGCCCGGGCCGTCCTGCGGCCGATCACCGCCGCTCGGCAGCGCAGGCTCCCGCTTCAGCGAGTAGTCCACGTAGGCCAGGAAGCCGACCAGCGCCAGCAGCAGCACCAGCAGCACCGCGAACACCCGGCGCCCCCACCTCCGCTTCTTCGGCGGCGGTGCCGGGGGGCGCGGTTGCGCCCGATAACGCGGTTGCGCGTAGGTCATAGGTGTTTCGTCCCTTTTCTGCACGAGCTCGCCAACGAGCCGAAGCGGTCAAATCCGGTGCGCGACCCCCGACCATGCGGAAACCGCAGCATGCCATCCCCCGCCGATCTCCCTGCAGGGGGAATCCCACAGCAACGAAAACGATTCGAACTCCCGCCGGTAACTGTTGGGTAACTTCATTGCACACCGGAATGCTCGCCCATCGCCACCGGCCAGCGCAACGAGAAAACGGAATCTTCGATACCGCTTTCACGGTCCGCCCACCCGCGCTCGCTCTCAGTGGTCTGACCGGGGTTGTAGTGCACGTACGCAGTTCTGCACAATCACGAACCATGAATTACCACCCCCGGCAGGGACCGAATCCGCATCCGCCGCAGAACCCGGGTCATTACCCGCCGCCACCCGGCCACCACCACGAGGAAAATCCTCGTCGGGACGGAGGTTCCGAAGCAGTCGCGAACATCGTGCGCGTCGTGACCGGCGTCGTCGTGGCGACTTTCGTGCTGCACATCCTTTTCACCGTTTTCGAGGCCAATCAGGGAAACGGATTCGTCTCGTTCGTCTACGGACTGGCGCAGGTGCTGGTGCTCGGACTGGGCGACGTGTTCACCCCCGATGACGCCGTGCTCGGGGTGGTGCTCAACTACGGCCTGGCAGCGCTGATCTACCTGGTCATCGGCACCTACGTCGCCAAGCTGCTGCAGCGCTGAGCGGAACCGGCGGCGCAGCCCGTCCCGGCAGGACGAAGGACCGGCCTCGTCGCGCGGGCGGTTCTCCCGCGGGCGGTTGCCGCGGGGCTGCGGCGCGTCCGCAGGATGCGCCGCTGCCAGCGCCTACCGCGGGGACGGACGCACTCCTGCCACCCGCAGGTGCCGGCTCCTGCGGGGCGGCTGCCGACCGGCCCGGGCGATGGAGGAACGTGTGATTCGTGAGTGACGCAGGGGACCTGCTCGCCGACCGCTACCGGTTGGAGCGGCGGCTCGGCAGCGGTGCGATGGGCGTGGTGTGGCTGGCGACCGACGAGCGGCTGCAGCGGTCGGTGGCGCTCAAGCAGCTGCTGCCGCAGCTCGGAGCGGACGCCGAGCAGGCCGAGGAGGCGCGGCAGCGCGCCATGCGCGAAGGACGCATCGCCGGCCGGCTGCACCACCCCAACGTCGTCGCGGTGCACGACGTGACCGAGCACGAGGGCCTGCCCGTGCTGGTCATGGAGCACGTGCCCGCGCGCAGCCTCGCCGACGTGCTCACCGAGCGGGTCACGCTCGCCCCGGCGGAGGCGGCCGCGATCGGCGGCCAGGCCGCGGAGGCGCTCGCGGCGGCGCACGAGGCGGGTGTGGTCCACCGCGATGTGAAACCGGGCAACGTGCTCATCACCGAAGACGGAACCGTCAAGATCACCGACTTCGGCATCTCGCACGCCGCCGGGGACATCACCGTGACGCAAACGGGGATGCTCAACGGAACGCCCGCGTTCCTCGCACCCGAGATCGCCCGCGGCAAGCCCCCGGCACCGGCCTCCGACGTGTTCTCCCTCGGGGCCACCCTGTACGCGGCCGTCGAGGGGCACCCCCCGTTCGGCCAGCAGACCGACAACGCGCTGGCGGTCCTGCACGAAGCCGCCGCGGGCAACGTCCCGCCCCCGCAGCGCGCGGGTCCGCTCACCCCGGTGCTCGTCCAGGCCATGGCGGCCGCCCCGGAAGCACGGGTCGGGCCGCAGCAGCTGGGCGCCGCCTTGCGCACCGCGGCCGGCGAGCAGCCGCCGGCTTCGGCAACCCAACCCACCGGCGAACCGCCGACGCAGCCCATGCCCGCCGTCGTCACCGCGGGAGCGGTCGCCGGGGCCGGCGGCACCCGGGTCGACGCGCGCCCGGCCAGCCAGTGGGCGCCGGGGACGACCGCCGCGGTCGCCCCGAACCGCGGGAACGCGCGGCGGCGCCGGCCGCTCGTGCTGGCGGCCGCCATCACCGCGGTGCTCCTCGCCGGCCTGATCACCGTCCCGCTGCTCACGAGCGAGGACCCCGCTCCCCCGCCGCCCGCGCCGACGCGCGAGGTCGCCCCGGCGGAGCTGGAGCGCGTCGTCTCGGACTACTACGCGCTGCTGCCCGAGCACCCGGGCAACGCGTGGACGCGGCTCGGACCGCGCATGCGCGCCCAGGGGCAGCAGCAGTACCGCAGCACCTGGAACCGGGTCTCGAGCCTGGCGGTCACCTCGCCACCGCGCGCCTCCGACGAGAAGACCGTCCACGTGGGAATCGAACTCGCCTACCCGAACGGCGTGACGGTGCGGGAGCGCCACCAGCTCGGCGTGATCACCGCGGACGGATCCCCGCTGATCGACTCCGACACGGTGTTGCGCGCGGAGACGAGCACACCTCCTCCGCCGCCGCCACCACCTGCGCCCGTCGAGGAGGAGCCGTCGCAGGGCGGCGACGAGCGGAAGAAGGGCGAAGGCGAAGGCGAGAAGGGCCACGGGGGAAAGAAGGGCGAAGGCGAGAAGGGCGGCGGCAACGGCAACAAGGGCAACGAGGACAAGAAGGGCGAGGAGAACTGAAGCCGGTCCGCACGAGGTGACCCCGGCCGGGGCGGGGACCGTCGCCCCGGCTGCCTCCTACCCGGACGCCCGGCGCTCCCCAACTGCTCAGCTCGCCGGCGGCGCTTCTCGGGAAGTGCACCCCGGTCACCGGAACACCCGCGGAGCCCCCGGCGCGGCTCCGCACGCGGACGGCCGTCGACGCCCTTTCCGCTCTCCGCCCGCGAGGGGCGCGCGAAACGACCTGACGCAGTCCTGCCGGCGAGCACGCGTGCTCAGCTGCTCCGCGCGGCGGGCCGGGTCCGGGTGGTGGGCAGTTTTGGGGACGGGCAGGGTCTGGGTGACGCGCCACAACCGGCGGGGGAGCTCGCCCTCCTCGAAGGGGTGCACCTCGACGAGCTCCCACCCCGCTACCACGCTCGGCGCGGCGCGCCGGGAGATCACCGGCGGGAACTCGGAGCGCAGCGCCCTCGAGCACCGCGACGCACCGTTCCCGCGGCGTGCGCGGGCCACCGCAGCGGGAGGCGACTTCCCGGGAGCTCCTGTTCGGAGAGCCGCCGCAACTCGTCACCGAGGTGAATGGCGGGGTCAACCGGACTGGCGCCCCGCCCGGAGCTGACGCTTCAGATCTTCGACATCCCACCGGTGATGACCGCCCGGGGTGACCAGAGCAGGCGTCACGGCCCCCTCAGATGCCCACCGCTGCAATGTCCTGCGGTCCACACCGATCGCCTTCGCCGCCTGCGCTGTCGTCACATACCCGGACATGCGCCTACGTTCTGACGCGTTCACACGCTCGTCCAGCTGAATGACGCAATGAATCGCTTATAGAGCAGAATAAGTATGTATGATTACATATGTCGCACTTGCACACGATTGATCGCGATTGGAGCGGAGAGCCATGGGCAGCGTGCGCGACCTCGTCGAGCAGGACCCCGGAGCCGGCCAGGCGTCGCCGAGAACACCCCGCCCCGAGGGGTGGCGCCGAGCCCGCCCCGGCGAGACCGAGGGCCAGCGGGTCGACCGGGTCTCGCGCTCGTGCTGGCACTGCGGACGGGAGTTCCCCGCCGCCGGAGCGGAGCTGGACGCCCACGAGGACCGGCACTGACCCCAGGAGCGCCCAACCCTCAGCTCCGGGCGACCGCCGGGTGCGACACCCACCCCGGCAACGACCCGCGCTCCGGCAACGGCACCGATGAACCGCCGGGCGAGCGCGCCAGACCGGGCGCGGAGGCATCGGCGAGGCCCCGCGCCCGCTCGGCTCCGCGGCCTCAGCCGCCGCAGCAGGCGGCCTGCTCCGCGGCGTCCCCGCCGGCGAGCTCGGGCGCGTCGTCGGTGACGGTGTAGACCTCCCAGGGCTCGTCACCGGGCCCGCGGACCCAAACCTTGTCCTGGGTGGCGTAGCAGCAGGTGGCGTCGTCCTCCACCGCGGTGAACAGGCCCAACTCCGACAGGCGCCGGGTGGCGGAGCGCACCGCGCCGCTGTCGGCGACCTCGACGCCGAGGTGGTCCAGCACCGCCCCCTGCCCGGCCTCGCCTTCCAGCAGGACGAGCTTCAGCGGCGGTTCCGCGACGGCGAAGTTGGCGTAGCCGGGGCGCAGCTTGGCGGGTTCGACGCCGAGCAGCTTGGCGTAGAAGTCGATCGACCCCTGCAGGTCACCGACCCGCAGGGCGAGTTGGATCCGGGACATGACCGCCTCCTGATTAGACGATAATCGAAACAACGGATGGAGGAAGCTTGCTCCTCGTATCGACACCTGTCAAGATAGAGCCATGTCGAAACAGGAGCGGGGTCTCGGCCCGGAACGGAGCTCCGGGCAGTGGTGCTGCTCGCCCACGACCGGCGAGCCGCTGTCGGCCGACCAGGCCGCGGACCTCGCGGCGGTCTTCAAGGCCCTGGGGGATCCGGTGCGGCTGCGGTTGCTGTCGCTGATCGCCGCCCACGCCGGCGGCGAGGCCTGCGTGTGCGATCTGAGCGGCGCGTTCGAGCTGTCCGGGCCGACGATCTCGCACCACCTCAAAGTGCTGCGCGAAGCCGGTGCCATCACCGGCGAGCGGCGCGGTACCTGGATCTACTACCGGGTGCGCCCGGAGACGTTGGGCCAGCTGAGCGCGGTGCTCGGCCCCGCGCCCGACACGGCGACCCCCGCCTGAGCACGAGCCCGCCTGAGCACGACCCCCGCACGAAGCACGGCCGGCGGACACCCGCGCCGCCGGCACCGACGCACGGACGACACGAGGTGACGAGGTGACCGGGACGACGGGGCCGCAGGCCCCCTCGGTGGTGCAGCGACTCCCGCTGATGGACCGGTTCCTGCCGGTGTGGATCGGCGCGGCCATGGTGGTGGGCCTGCTGGCGGGGCGGTTCGTCCCGGGCCTGAACACGGCGCTGGACTCGCTGCACGTGATCTCCGGGGTGTCGCTGCCGATCTTCATCGGCCTGCTGGTGATGATGTACCCGGTCCTGGCCAAGGTGCGCTACGACCGGCTGGAGTCCGTCACCTCGGACAGGCGGCTGCTGGTCTCCTCGCTGGTCATCAACTGGCTGGTGGGACCGGCCGTGATGTTCGCGCTGGCCTGGACGTTCCTGCCCGACCTGCCCGAGTACCGCACCGGGCTGATCATCGTCGGGCTGGCCCGCTGCATCGCCATGGTCATCATCTGGAACGACCTGGCCTGCGGCGACCGCGAGGCCGCCGCCGTGCTGGTCGCGCTGAACTCCGTGTTCCAGGTCCTGGCCTTCGCCGGGCTGGGCTGGTTCTACCTCTCGGTGCTGCCCGGCTGGCTCGGGCTGCCGACCGCCGACCTCGACGTCACCGCGTGGTCCATCGCCAAGAACGTGCTGATCTTCCTCGGCGTCCCGCTGGTGGCCGGCTACCTGTCCCGCCGCATCGGCGAGCGCGCCAAGGGGCGCCGGTGGTACGAGACGACGTTCCTGGAGCGGATCGGACCGATCGCCCCGTACGGGCTGCTGTTCACCATCGTCGTGCTGTTCGCCATGCAGGGCGAGGCCATCACCGGCCAACCGCTGGACGTGGTGCGCATCGCCTTGCCGCTGCTCGTCTACTTCGTGGTCATGTGGGCCGGCACGTTCGCCCTCGGCAAGGGGATGCGCCTGTCGTACGAGCGCTCGACGACGCTGGCGTTCACCGCCGCGGGCAACAACTTCGAGCTGGCCATCGCCGTGGCCATCGCCACCTTCGGCGTCACCAGCGGCCAGGCGCTGGCAGGCGTCGTCGGACCGCTCATCGAGGTCCCCGTGCTGGTCGGGCTGGTGTACGTGTCCCTGGCCGCCCGGCGGTGGTTCCGCACCCCCGCCACCGCTCCCGCGCCCACCGCCGAACCCCGGCGGCGGTGAGTCCACCACCGATGCGCGGGGAGCCTCCCGCGCCTTCGACCCCCGAAGTCCTCGTCCGCGCGCACAACGCCGGGCGCCCGCAGACGACCGCGGCCGGCTGACGGGGCCACTCGCCCCTCGGCACCGCGCGCTCCCGCGGGATGCGGTGGACGGACCCGTTCCCGCGCGGCCGCGAGTCACCGCGCGGCGTGTTCGTCCACTGCGGACAGTTCGCGGAGGCGCACGCCGGAGGCCCGGTACCTGAGGGTCTTGCGCACGAGCTCGACGACGTGCGCGCCCGCCTCGAGCGGGTTGGTGCCGCCGTGCCGGCTGACCATGCAGACGAGGTCGCGCTCCGCATCGGTCTTGCCGGGCTCCGGGCGGTGGCCCGCGTAGGCGCTCATCGCGTCGGCGATGCCGAGGCCCGGCCGCTCACCGATGAGGAGCAGCACCACCTCGGCGCCGATGACGGTGTTCACGTCGTTCATCACCCCGACCCGGCAGTTCTCGATGAAGAACGGTGTGCCGACGGTCAGGCGGGCGGAACTCAGCCCCTGTTCGGTGACCGGGTACATGTAGGCGAGGTTGTTCGCGATAGCCGCTGCGGACAGCCCGTCCCCGACGCAGATCTGCACGTCGGGCGACATCACGCAGCGCTCGGCGAGCATGCGCTTCGCCTCCTCGGTGAGCCGGCGCCCGGACTCCGGTCGCACCAGGTACTCGCTGCGGTCCGCGACCTGGGTGCGCACGGTGAACAGGCCGAGGTGGTCCTTCACGGATTCCGGGACCTCGCCGTAGATCGCGTCCTGCGCAGCACCGTGGTCGGCCTGCATGAGCAGCAGGGCGCCGGTTCGCGGGCTCGGGCCGGCGCGCCCCGTACCGAGCCGGGCGTTGGTCGCAGCGCACAGGTTGCGCAACCCCTCCGGGTCCGCCGGATCCACCACGCCGATCACCCGGCGCTGGTCTTCCGCGGCGGGGTCGGGCAGGTCGATGACGAGCTCGCCTTCGGCCGAGCGGGCGGGCGGCGACGCGCCGGAAGCCGCGTCGGGAGCGGGCTCGCCCGGAGCTCTCCGGGAGCTGTTCTCGGTTTCGCTGCCGAGCATGACCTCTCACCTCTTGAGGAAGAACGATGCGTCACCGGCCTTGTCCGTGAGCTTGCCGCCCTCGAGGAGGCCGACCTCCTCCATCCAGCGTTCGAACTCGGGGAGGGGGCGCAGTCCGAGGGCTTGGCGCAGCCTCGCTGCGTCGTGGTAACTGGTGCTCTGGTACGAGAGCATGGCGTCGTCGCCCATCGGCACACCCATGATGAAGTTGCCGCCGGCCGACGCGAGGAGAACTGCGAGGTTCTCCAGGTCGTTCTGCGCAGCCCGCGCGTGGTTGGTGTAGCACACGTCGCACCCCATGGGCAGGCCGGCGAGTTTGCCCATGAAGTGGTCCTCGAGGCCGGCCCGGGTGATCTGGACGGCGTCGTAGAGGTACTCGGGCCCGATGAAACCGACGACGGTGTTCACCTGGTACGGGTTCCAGCGCTTGGCCATGCCGTAGATGCGCGCCTCCATGACGAGCTGGTCGGCCCCGTTGTGCGCGTCCGCCGACAGCGCCGTGCCCTGCCCGGTCTCGAAGTACGTGTAGTTCGGGCCGGTGGCCCAGCCGTGTTTCCGCACCATCGCGTGCGCCTCGTCCATGAGATCGACGCTGACGCCGAAGGCCGCCATCGCCCTCTCCGAACCGGCCAGGCTCTGGAAGAGCAACCCCACCGGTGCGCCCCGCTTCATCGCCTCCACCTGCGTGGTCACGTGGGCCAGCAGGCAGTTCTGGGTGGGGATCTCCCAGTGGTCGATGACCTCCTTGGTCATCTCGAGCAGCCGCGCGACGCTGCCGACGGAGTCGTCGGACGGGTTGATGCCGATGACGCTGTCACCGGAGCCGTAGGACAGGCCCTCGTAGATCGTCGCCCGGATGCCGTCGACGGAGTCCGTCGGGTGATTGGGTTGGTTCCGCGAGGCCAAGGTGCCCTCGAGCCCGATGGTGTTGTTGCAGTGCGCGCTCACCCGGAGCTTGCGCCCCGCCACGACGAGGTCGAGGTTCGACATGAGCTTCGTGACGCCCGCGATCATCTCGCCCGTCAGCGCGTTGCTCACCCGACGGATCATCTCGGCGCTCGTCGTGTTGTCGAGGATCCAGTCCCGCAGCTCACCGACCGTCCAGCTCCGGATCTCGGCGTAGACCGCCTCGTTGACGGCGTCATCGATGACCCGGGTGACCTCGTCCTCGTCGTACGGGACCGCGGGGTTCTCCCGCAGGGCCGACAGCGGGACCTCGGCGAGCACGAACTTCGCTGCGACACGTTCGGCGGCGGAGCGGGCGGCGATGCCCGCCTGCTGGTCACCGGACTTCTCCTCGTTGGCCTTGGCGAGCAGCTCCTTGATCGAGCCGAATTCGTGCGTGTCGCCGAACAACCTCGTTCTCAGCAACATCCCAGCGCCTCCTGCCGTCGAACGTGCACTTCAGCCCCCTGCGTAGAAGACCAGCGTCTTGACCGACACCGGGACGGCGCGGTCGTGCGGCACCGGTTGTCCGATATCGATGAAATCGCCCTCCCCGAGCTCGATCTGGTCGATGACGATGAGCGGCACCTCCGGGAGGACGGCGTTGATCGCCTGGCCCAGTGCCTGGGCGTAGTCGTGCTCGCTGACCAGGACCACCGGCTCCTGCTCCCGCGGGCGCTGGCGCGCGAAGGCGGCCACGCCGTGCGCCACCCGCTGCAGGGCGGGGAAGTCCAGGTCCGCGGGCAGGTCCAGTGCCACGGCTGCGCTCGGTTCCGCCTCCCGGTCCCAACGCCGCACGGCGCGACCGAGCTCGGCGGCCGGGGTGGCGGGCTCCGGGATCGGATCACCGACCTCCGGTTCGATGACGGGCAGGTTCCGCAGCGGCAGCAGGGCCCGTCGAGTCCAGATCGTCGATCCCGAGAGGGTCACCGTCTGGCTCGCCGCTCCGAGCACGGTCGCGCGGAGCGCATCGGCCGGAGCCCGCACCGGCATCTCGCGGAGGCGTGCGTTCTCCCGCAGCGACCGGGCGAGCAGCGGGCCCACGTCCCCGTAGGCGGCGATCTCGGCCACGTCCCCCGCCGGGTCGCCGTCGTAGTAGGCGCGGCCGACGCCACCGGACAGGAAGACGGCCGCAACGTCACCGGTGAACCGCGGCAGCGGCGGCGTGAGGGCGATCCCCAGGGGCAGCGGCTGGTCACCGCCGTGCACGAGGTCGACGATGCGATCCGCCATGGCGTCGGTGAGCTCCTGCAGCGCCGGCGCGCTCGCCTGCTGGCCGGCGGCGAGTTCCAGGCCGAGATCGGCGACCAGCGCCTGCCCCGGTGGCGCCAGGTTCGTCACGGTCCCGGAGCTGGGATCGAGCGCGAGTTGACGACCGCCGACCGCGACGGCCGCCGAGGCGAGGTGCTGGCCGGAGCGGAACGCGGCGGCGTTCGCCGAACCGCCGCCGATGTCGACGTTGATCGCCGTCGTGTAGTGCTTCGCGGAGAACGCCGCAGCACCCGACCCGCGCCCGGCGATCTGCGCCTCGAGGTTCGGTCCGGCCACCGTCACGACGAAGTCGCCGGCGAATTCCGAGACGGCCGCGAGGATGCTCTCCGCGTTCTTCGCCCTGGCGGCTTCACCGGTGATGATGACCGCTCCGGTATCGACGTCGGCGGGGAGCACCCCGGCGGCGCGGAACTCCCGCTCGACGAACGACAGCAGGCGCTCGACGTCGACCTCGCCCGGACTCCTCAGCGGGGTGCTGAGCGGGACGCCCTGGTGGACGACCGCGCCCGGGGCCACCTCGAGGCGGGGAACGACGCCCGCCCGGTGACCGCTGCGCACGGTCAGGCGCGAAAGGACCAGTTCCGAGGTGATCGTGCCCACGTCGATACCGACGCTGAGCACCTCCCGCGTGTGCATCTGCCCACCACTCAGGACTTCCCGGAGGTCCGGCGGCCACCGGGCCCGGAGGCGCTGCGGACCGCCGTGATCAGTGCGTTGCCGGCGCCGAGCAGGTCGACGACGAGAACGGCGGTGATGCCGGCGAGGAGCTTGCCGACGATCATCGGGAAGATCATCGTCCGCTCGATTCCTGCCGTGAAGCCGAGGTGGTCACCGAAGGTGAACGCCGCGCTCACCGCGAAGGCCACGTTGAGGACCTTCCCGCGCGGGTCCATCTCCTTGAGGATCTGGAACATCGGGATGTTGTTGGCGAGCGTGGCGATCACCCCCCGGCGGCCTTGTCGTTCATGCCGAGCAGCGTGCCGACCTTCGTCAGGGGTCGCGCGGCGAGGAACTTGCCGAACCACAGGAAGCCGGTGGTCATCTTGTCCGGGATCCACCACAGGCCCAGCGCGATGAGCACGGCGGCGATGACGATCGGCACCAGGTTGGCGAGAACCATCGCCGGGTCGAAGCCGGCGACCAGACCACCGACGAGTACGCCGAGCGGGATCGTGATCACGCCTGCGAGGACCCCTGGGCGAGGAAGCCGCGGTCCTCCCTCTCGATGATCCCCAGCGCGACCGGGATGGTGAAGACGATCGTCGGGCCCATCATGGCGCCCAGGATGAGCCCGGCCAGCAGACCCGCCTGCTCCGTCTGCGCGAGTTCCACCGCGAGCGGATAACCGCCCATGTCGTTCGCGAGCAATGTCGTGGCGAACATCGCGGGGTCTGCTCCGAGGAACGTGTAGACCGGGACGACGACGGGCTCGAGGACCTTTGCCAGCACGGGCGCCAGGGACACCACGCCGACCATCGCCAACGCCAGCGGGCCCAGGGCCATGAACCCTTCTTCGAACTTCTCCCCGAGCCCGAACCTGTTGCCGATCGCCCGATCGAGCCCGCCGAGGACCATGCAGATCATCAGGATCCAGACGACGACCTCGTTGACGTCCATCGCCGCCTCCTGCGCACCACGGTGAGAACGACCGTCTGCACAGAGAGTAGTGCACGCTGCCGCGCCTGTCCGCGCAGCACGCGCAGCGCCGGCACGTTCGCGATGGGGTTGCGGGGTCGCGTGAGGCTCATGTGCCCCAAATGTGCCCCAGGAATGATCAATGAGGCGCGAAAAAGCGCCCAAGGACTGCTCCCGGGGCGCTTCGCACATCTCTGACCTGGGCGCCCTCGGCAGGACTCGAACCTGCGACACCTGCCTCCGGAGGGCAGTGCTCTATCCGCTGAGCTACGAGGGCTCTTCCGCATCGGCTCCGTGCCGACGATCTCCACTCTAGCGCACCCCAGCCGGGGACGCTCAAAGGGGGTGCCCAGCCCGGGAGCCGGAGCGCACGCCCGCGCTCCTCAGACCGAGGGCACGTCCGTGCGTCCGGCGGCCGGCTGCGCACCGGTCAGGTCCACAGGCCCGGCCTGCACCGGCGAAGCCCGGCGGTACCAGTGGCGCACGACCTCCCAGGTCGCGTCGATGAGCGCCGCCGAGTGGTCGAACGAGTACCGCGACAACCCCTCCGTCGAGGGCGCGGGCGCCACGTAGAGCTCGGTGCGCTCCGCGCCGTACCGCAGCTCCGAACGCGCACCGGCCACCATCGCGGCCCCCAAGGAGGCGCCGTTCACCCCGGCCACCGACCGCGGGGGCGTCGAGGGGACCGGCCACGTCGCGACCGCGCCCGCGTTGTCCCCGCTTCCGGTCCGGAACGGTTCCGCCCCGCCGCAGGGGAGCACGAACACGCGATCGGCCCCCAGGTCGACGGCCCTGGTGACCGGCATGAACGTCGTGACACCGCCGTCGACCAGCCAGCGCTCGCCGAACCGCACGGGCGGGAACATCCCCGGGATCGCGCAGGAGGCCACCAGCGGCCCCAGCACGGGCCCGCGGTCGAAGTACACCGCGGTACCCCGCTCGAGGTCCGCGGCCGTGATCGTCAGCGGCACCCCGGTCTGCTCGATGCGCTGGTAGGGCAGGTTGCGGTGCAGCCAGCGCAGCAGGCCGGAGCTGCTCATCACGTGGTGCGCGAGGCCGAGCCGGGCAGCGAGGATCCGCAGCGGCTGCACCGGGAACACGTCGGCGCGGCGCATCGTCGTCCACAGCCGGCGCAGCGCCTTCGCACCGCGCTCGGTCGGGTCGTGCGCGAGCCACGCCGCGTTGAGCGCACCGGCCGAGGTGCCCACGAGCAGGTCGGGCCGCTCCCCCGCTTGCAGCAGCGCGGTCGCGGACCCCGCCTGGATCGCCCCGAACGTGGAGCCGCCCGGCAGCACCCATGCCGTCGGCATCCGCCCCTCCTCTCGTCGAGCCCCGGGCCCGAACCGGCCGAAGGCCCGGGCTCCCCACCGAGACTACGGGCAAACACCGCGGCGCGGGCGGTTCGGGCAGCGCAGCCCGGCGGAGCTGCCGGAGGGCGTCAGCAGCTGCTGCGCCAGCCGGCGACACCGCCCGGCACCGGCGCCTGCGGGTCGTAGGGGATGCGCGTGAAGACGAACGTGCTCAGGTCGAGGTAGCGCGGCGTGCCGTCCGCGTCCCGTCCGACGTGGAGGGTCTCGCCGGCGTAGTAGCCGTCCAGCCCGATCCACCTGTCGGTGTCGAGCCGGCGGAACCGCGAGGCGCGCCCGCCCCCGCGCATCGGGCTGAGATCGAGCATCCCGCCCGGCAGGACCCGCAGGACGTGGGGACTCGGTCCCCAGTGCCACTCACCGGTCAGCTCGAGCAGTCCCATGTCGACGTCCCCGTCCGGGCGCCACGGCTCCGGGATCCGCGGCTCGTGATTGTCCAAAATGGATAGCAGATCGGTGCACAGCGCGGGCTGCACGCCGCTGGTGGCGTTCGCCATGAACACCACGCCCTGGTTCTCCTCCGGCTGCACCCACACCGTCGCGAGGAAGCCGGGCATGGACCCGGTGTGCCCGGCCAACCGGCGTCCGCCGGGACGCGACAGCTGCAGCCCGAGACCGTACCCGGCGCGCCACTCGTCCCCCTCGTCGACGGCCGCGGGCACGCGCATCTCCGCCACCGTGTCCGGGTGCAGCACCTCCCCGGTGTCGCCGAGCAAGAACCGCATCCACCGCGCCACGTCGTCGAACGTGGACCACAGCTGGCCCGCGGCGCCCATCGCACCGGCGTCCTCCTCCGGCTCGGGAAGCACCACGTCCGCCCACGGGTGCACCGCGAACCCCTGCGCGTGCGGAGCCTCCGGACGGGACGTGGTGCGACGCATCTCCAACGGGCGCAGGATCTCCCGGTCCACGGCCTCGAACCAGGAGCACCCGCGCACCCGGGCGACGAGTTCGCCGAGCACGCCGAAACCGGTGTTGGAGTAGTGGAACGCGTGCCGCGGCGTCGGGCGCACCGCGGAGGCGTCGACCCGCTCGAGGAACTCCGGGCCGGCTTCCCGCTCGGTGCGCTCCCACCACGAACCGGCGGGTTCGGCGCGCAACCCGCTGCTGTGCGACAGGAGCGCGCCGATGCTGCGGTCGCCGACCGCCGTGCCGGGCACGAACTTCTCCAGCGGGTCGGCCAGGTCCAGCAGCCCTTCGTCGCGCAGCCGCATCACCATCACGCCGGTGAACGTCTTGGTGATCGACCCGGTCCGGTACTGCGTGTCGCGCGTGGGTTCGGCGCCGCCGACCTCACCGCGCGCGTCGAACCACAGCACCTCGCCGTCGCGGAGCAGTCCCGCGGTCAGCGAGGGGACGCGGTTGCTCGCCTGCTCCACGGCCAGACGACGCAGCAGGGCTCGGCGGGTTTCCGGGAACAACGTGGTCATGGAGTTATCCTGCCACGATCCCCGAACGGCCGATCAGCCGCGCGCGGCGCGCTCGTGCAGCCGGTTCTCGGCATCCGCCCCCGGTCCGACGCGCGGCACCCGCAGCAGCAGCACGAGGCCCGCACCCCAGGCCAGCGCCACGATGATCCACTCGGCGGGCCAGGCCAGCTCGGCCGGCATGCCGGGCAGGGACACGAGCAGCAGCGCCGCGCTGGCGGCGACGGCGAGCACGCCGGTGGTGCGGGGCGCCCGCACGCGGTAGGGCCGCTCCAGATCGGGTTCCCTGCGGTGCAGCACGAGGAACGCCGCGCCGACGAGCAGGTAGCCGATGACGATGTTGGCCGAGCCCGCGTTCGACAGCCACGTCAGCATCCGGTCGCCGAACAGCGGGGAGACCACGCTGATGGCACCGATGAACAGGATCGCGTTGCTCGGTGTTCCGTACCGCGGGTGCACGCGGGCGAACCAGCGCGGCAGCATGCCGGAGCGGGCCATGGCGTACAGCAGGCGGCTCGCCCCGAGCAGCAGGCCGTTCCAGCTCGTCACGATCCCCGCCGCACCGCCGAGGACGAGCACCCCGCCCATGAGCTGCGAGTCCCACAGGGCGGCCATCGCCTCCGCCGTGGGCAGTTCGGCGGCCGCCGACTCCGCCGCGGTCAGGCCCGATCCGACGGTGAGCTGCACCAGCACGTACCAGGCGGTGGCGCAGGCCACCGCGAACAGCAGCAGGCGCCCGATCCGGGCGCGCGGCATGCGCACTTCCTCCGCCGACTGGGGGATCACGTCGAATCCGAGGAACAGGAACGGCGTGGCCGCCACGACACCGATGATCCCGGTGGCCCCGGTGAACCACGGTTCGGCGTTGCTCGGCGAACCGCCGACGGCCGCCCCCGTCACCAGCAGCGCGCCCACGCACAGCAGGAAGACCACGGCGACGATCTGCACGAGGCCGGCGGGACGCACGCCGACGTAGTTGGCCGCGGTGACCGCGACGGCCCCGAGCACGCCGATCGCGACCCAGGCGATCCGCACCGGCGACCCGGCAACCGTCCACACCGTCCAGTCGGGGAGGTCGAGGAGGTGGGCGAGGGTCTCCGGCAGCGCCACCGACTCGAACGCGACGACCGAGACGTAGCCGAGGATCACCGCCCAGGAGGCGACGAACGCCCACCGCGCGCCGAGCGCCCGCAACGCGTAGTGGTGCTCACCACCCGCCCGGGGCATCGCGGCGACCAGCTCCGCGTACGTCAGCCCCACGAGCCCGACGACGATCCCGCCGAGCACGAACGCCAGCGCGGAACCGAGCGATCCGGCTTCTGTGATGAACTCCCCGGCCAGCACCACCCAACCGAAACCGATCATCGACCCGACGCCGATCGCCAGCACGTCCGCGCGCCGCAGCACCCGGTGGAACTGCTCGTCCTCGACCACGTCCGCCCCCGTTCGCCCACCCTCGACGGCGGTGATCAGCACATCCTGGACGCCGCACCGCCCCGCTGGCAACACCCCTCAGCCCTGCGGGCGCGAAAACCCGCTGCGCTACCGCTGAACGCGGGCCGCGCGGACCGCGAAGACGTCCCGGCACCGGGAGGCGTTGGCAGAATGGGCGCCATGCGCACCGCACAGCAACGCGTCGACGTCCGCGGGACGGTCGCGTTCGTCCTGCTCGCCTACGTCCCGGCCTGGCTGATCACCCTCCCGCTGTGGTTGAGCGGCCAGGGCCTGTCCTGGGCCGGTTCGGTCGTGCTGCTGCCGCTGATGATGCTCACCCCCGCGGCGGCCGCGCTGGTGGTGGCCAAGTGGATCAGCCCCGGCGGAGGGCCGCTGCTGCGCCGCACCGGGCTCACCAGCAGCGGCGGGGTCCGGAAGTGGTGGCGCTACGGGCTGCTCGCCTGGCTCGCCCCGCCCCTGGTGATGCTGCTCGCCCTGGTGCTGGGGTGGGCGCTCGGCGTCTACCAGGCCGACTGGTTCGGGCTGTCCGGCTTGGCGCAGCAGCAGGGCGCGGTGCTCGGCGAGGAGACCCCGGGCTCCGCGCCGCGGACGCTGGCGCTGGTGCAGCTCGCCCAGATCGTGCTCGTGGGCTGGTTGAACGTGGTGCCCGCGCTCGGCGAGGAGCTCGGCTGGCGCGGCTACCTGCTGCCGGAGCTGCTGCCGCTCGGTCAGCCGGGCGCGTTCCTCGTCAGCGGCGTGCTGTGGGGGCTGTGGCACACACCGGTGCTCCTCCTGGGGTACAACTACCCGGCGGTGCCCGCGGTGGCGGCGATCATCATGATGATGTGCTTCTGCGTGCTGGTCGGCACGCTGCTCGGATGGCTGCGGCTCGCCTCGGGCAGCGTGTGGCCCGCGGCCATCGGGCACGGTTTCGTCAACGCCGCGGCCGGCATGGGGGTGCTGTTCAGCGCCGCAGGCCACCCGGTGAACAACGCGACCACGGGGCTGCTCGGCTGGACCGGGTGGCTCCTGCTGGCCGCGCTCATCGGACTGCTCGTCCTGCGCAAGCGCCTGCCCGTGCACGTCCCCGTGGCGCAGGAGGGCATCTCCCGCGGAGTCCGCCGCCCCACGCGCCCCGAGAAGCGGCGGTAGACCGGACACGTCCAACGCCAGGCCCGTCCCGGCCCCCGGGCGCGAAGCCCGGAGGCCGGGACCGAGTCGCCCGGCCGGTCCTCGCCGGTTACTGCTGCACGCCCGGCAGGGGTTTCGCCGGAAGACCCTCGTGGATCGGCATCATCGCGTCGTACCAGGTGCGCGCAGGTACCTTGCCGCCGTAGATGTTGCCGCCACCTCCGCACAGGTACGGCGGCGCATCGCCACCCCCGTCGCAGATGCCCTCCGGCGAGGAACCGTCCGCGTAGGTCAGCACCGCACCGGCCAGCTGCGGGCTCGCGCCGAGGAACGCCGCGGAGCGGTGCTGCTGCGTCGTACCGGTCTTGGCCATGAGCGGGCGGTTCCAGCCCGCCTGCTGCGCCGCGTGGTGCGACGTGCCCTCCGCCGTGTGGTCCTTGCTCATCCCCTTCTGCAGCTCGTGCGCCGTGCGCGGGGACACCACCTGCTCGCAGGAGGGCTCGTCAATCGGCACCGGGTTGCCGCGCCGGTCCTGCACCCCTTCCAGCGGGGTCGGTGGGCAGTACACCCCATCGCTCATGAGCGTCGCGGCGACGTTCGACAGCTCCAGCACGCTCGTCGGCGTGAACCCGAGGGTGAACGCGCCGTTGTTGGTCCGCTTGATGCTCTCCGCCAGCGACGGCCCGTTCGAACCGTCCGGCTCCAGCGTCTGCCCGGACATGTTGACCTGGTTCATGCTCTTGCGCATGCCGAGCTTGGAGGCCATGTCCACGACGTTGTTCAGGCCCGCCTTCTCCTCCAGGGCCACGAACGCGGTGTTCGGCGACGTCGCCAGCGCGTCCTGCAGGCTGCGCGGTCCCGGATCCACGCCGTCCGCGTTGCCCACCGTGTACGGCGTGCCCCCCGTCTTGTACACCTGCGAGGTGTACGTCGGCGGCACCGGGATGACGTCCTCGGCGCTCATCCCCTGGTCGATGGCCGCGGCCGCGGTGAAGATCTTGTAGATCGACCCCGCCCCGAACGGTTGGACGCGGCTGACGATGTCGTAGGCCGTCTGCCCCTTGCTCGCGTCGTTGCCGTAATCGCGGTTGGCGACCAGGGCCCGCACCTCGTGCTTGCCCTGCCCCGGCTCGA
The DNA here is from genome assembly GCF_054782015.1 of Salinifilum aidingensis. NCBI lineage: Bacteria > Bacillati > Actinomycetota > Actinomycetes > Pseudonocardiales > Pseudonocardiaceae > Salinifilum > Salinifilum aidingensis. The sequence goes on from NZ_BAAGTH010000005.1 coordinate 181,970, forward strand.
CCACGGCCATCGCGTTGGCGATGCCCTCGGTCTGGGTCGGCACGTGCTTCTCCGCGGCTTCCTTGGCGGAGTCGCTGGCCTTGCGGTCCAGCGTGGTGCGGATCGTGTAGCCGCCGGTCTCCAGGTCGTGCTTGTCGATGCCGAACTGCTCGAGGTAGTCGACCACGTAGTTGCAGAAGAAGCCGTCGGTCTTGCCCTTGCCGAGCCCGACGCAGCCGTTCGGCGGCCTCCCCAGCGGGGACGCGATCCCGAGGGGCTCCTTCTTCGCCCGCTCCGCGTCCTCCTTGGTGATCCGGATGTTGTTGTGCGGATCGGCCATCAGGTCGATGACGAGGTTGCGGCGCTGGAGCGCCTCCTCGGGGTTGCTCTCCGGGTTGAGCGAACCGGGCTGGTTGACGATCGCGGCCAGCAGGGCCGACTGGGAGATCGTGAGCTTGTCCGGTGTCGTGTTGAAGTAGGTCTGCGCGGCGGCGCCGATGCCGAAGGTCTGGTTGCCGAACGGGACGACGTTGAGGTACCCGGTGAGGATCTCCTCCTTGCTCATCGAGCGCTCCAGCCCCACGGCGATCTTCGCCTCGCGGAGCTTGCGCGCGATGGTGGTCTCCTGCGCCTTGGCCGCTTGGGCGTCGGTCTGCGCCACGACGTGCACGAGGTAATTCTTCACGTACTGCTGGGTGATCGTCGAGGCGCCCTGCGTCGTCCCGCCGGAGGCCACGTTCGTCGCCAGGGCGCGCATCGTGCCCTGCCAGTCCACGCCGTCGTGCTCCCAGAACCGCTTGTCCTCGACAGCGGTGATCGCGGCCTTCATCGTGTCCGCGATCTGGCCGGGCTCGGTGTCGACGCGGTAGTCCTCGAAGAAGTGCGCGATGGGCTCGCCGTCCTTGTCCGCGACCGTGGAAACCTGCGGCATGTCGCGGTTCGCCAGCGAGGTGGACATCTGCTCCATCGCGTCGGTGGTCCGGTTGACCATCGATCCGGCGGCTGTCGCCCCGGGCAGCGCCAAACAGGCGACCAGCACACCCGCGAGCACGCAGAGCCCGAACATTTTCAGCAGTACGCCACTGCGCACGCCCGCCCCAATCGTTCCGCTTCCTCTGAACAGACCGGCTCGGCGGTGGATCTCGAGAGCACACCCACCGTCCGCTGAAGAGAATCAGCCAGCACCTTCGTTCTTATCACACGGGGGTGACGCAGCTGCGGCACGGAACGCAGCGCGTCGATCACGTCCGGTGCCCGCCGTCCCGTCCGTCCTGTTCGTTCAGTTCGCGCAGGTACTGGTTGTACGCGGCCAGTTCGGGATCCTCGTCCGGATCGACCGGCGAGGCGGGCGGAGGCACGAGGGGGCGGCGGCGCTGCCCGGTGGAACCGACCCCCGCCGCGGAACGGGCCCGCTCCGCGGGGGCGTCCTCCGCGGGTGCGGCACGTGCCTGCGCGGAACTCGCCGAGGCGGCGAGGGCCCGCTGCTCCGGCCCGTCGCCGAAACCGAAGAGGCGGATGACGCGCCACCAGAAGAACAGGGTGAACGCACCGAACAGCGGCCACTGCAGGGCGTATCCGAGGTTCTGGAAACTGCCCCCGGCGGCGTGCGCGCGGTCCCACTGCCACGCGGCGAGGAGGACCGTGACGACGGTGGCCGCGAGGAACAGCAGGTGAACCAGGATCCACCGCGGGGTCAGCATGCGCCGCAACACGCCCCGAGTCTAGTAGCACCGCGCGCGGTCGCACTGCCTGCGGTTGCGCGCACGGCGGCTCCGAGCGGAGTCCCGCCCCGGAGCACCGCGCGGCCGCTCAGCCGGTGCTCCTCCACCACCCGCGACTCGCCCGCCCGAGCAGGGCCACCGGTGCGCACACCACCACCGCCGCCGCGGCGAGCCCGAACGCGACCGGGTAGCTCACGGCGCTGAGCAGCGCCCCGAAACCCACCGACCCCAGGCCGTTGCCCGCGTCGTAGGCGATGTTCCACACCGCGCTGGCCGCACCCGACGGCGCCCGCTCGAACATCGCCACGAGTGTGATGTTCTGCACCGCACCGAAGCCCGCTCCGAACACGCCCGCGCCGAGCACCGCCCAGCCGGCGGCACCGGCGCTTCCCGCGGCGAACAGCACCAGCCCGACCGCGGCCACGGCGATCGACGGCAGCTGCGCCCGGCGCGTGCCGAAGCGGTCGCCGATGTGCCCGGCGGCCCACCTGCCGAGCATCATGGTGGCGCCGAACGCGGCCAGCGAGACCGGAGCGACCGACTCGCCCACGGCCATCGGGACGAAGGCGAGCAGCCCGCCCGCGGTCGTGGCGACGATGGTCATGACCAGCCACGGCGGCGCGAGAGCCAGCGGCAGGCCCCGGCTCCGGCCGCGCGGCTCGGCCGCGCGCACCGGCCGGACGCCGAGCACGGCGAGCGCGGTCACCACCGGGAAGGCACCGGCGACGAGGAACACCCACGCGAAACCGATCTGGTGGCTCAGCCACACCCCGGCCGAGAGGAACACCACGTTGGGCAGGCCGACGGCCAAGCCGTACAGTCCGGCCGCCCGGCCGCGCACCTCGGTGGGGACGATCTCCGCGACGAGGGCGCTGCCGGCGACGGTGAGCAGCCCGAAGCCGATCCCGCGCATCCCGGACACGAGCAGCAGCGACCACAGCTCGCCGGCGAGCGCGAACAGCGGGGCGGGCAGCCCGATGAGCGCCGTGCCCGCCGCGAGCGCGACGCGGTGCCCGACGCGCCGCAGCAGCCACGGCACGAACAACTGGGTCAGCACCGTGACCAGCATGAACACGCCGTTGGTCGCACCGGCGGCGAACTTCCCCGCCCCCTGGGTGACCGCCCACAGCGGCACCACCGACAGCAGCAGCGCATACCCGCCGAACCCGCCGACGGTCACCGCGAGCAGCGCGCCGAAGGAACGGCTCCGCAGCGGGTGAGCGGTCGATGTGCGTGTGGTCATGCGCCTCGCTGCTCCGTCGTCGTCCGCGGCCGCGGCCCGGTGCCGCGGCACCGGGCTCAGCTCTGCTGCCCGTCGAGATCCTCGAGGAGACGGCGGGCGCTGTCGAGTTCCTGCTGGAGCTGTTCGACGCGAGCGCGCTGGCGCTCCCGCGCCGCCTCGAGCACGGGTTCGACGGCGGCGGCGACGTCGTCGTGCAGCGCGTGCGCCGCCTGCGCCACCGCGGATGGTGGCACGGGAGTGGCCCGCAGAACGCGCTTCTTGCCGCTGGTGACCTCCACGTGCCACTGCCCCTCGGCATCGGCGGTGAGCGTGACGACGGCCCCGGGCGTGGCGCGCTGGCGGCGCTGCCCGGAACGGGCGCCACCGCTGCTCCCGCCGCCTTCCTCGCCGCCGGACTTCGCCGAGGTCTTCTGCTGCGCCGCTGCCTGCTGCCCGGAGCGCGCGGAGGCCGCTCCGGAGGGGGAAGCCCCGGAGGAGGTGGCGCCGGAGGAGGTCGCTGCGGAGCGCTTCGTCGCACCACCGGAGGCGCGTTCCGCCCCGCTGCCGGACGCGCCCGCTGAGGTAGCGCCGCGCGAGGCGCCGCTCGTCCCGCCGGAACCGCGCGCCCCGCTCGCGGCGGTGGAGCGCCCCGTGCTCGCCTTCCCGGACGCCGGGGTGCCGGAGGATCCGGCGGAGCCTCCCCGACCGCCGTCCCCGCCCGAGGAGCGCTTGCGCGGTGGCCGCTCGGTGGTCACCTCCCCCGCGGAGAACGACAGCACGTCCTTCGACCCGGCAGGCCGGACCTGGATGAAATCGCCCTCCGCGGGCTCGCCCAGGTCCATGACCTTGCCGGAGCGCCCCTCGGTGACCCCGACCGCTTCGGAGGTGAACCACACGGTCGGCGTGTTGCCCGCGGCCAGCTCCGAACGGAGGGTGGCCAGTTCGTCGTCGGAAAGTGCGCGCCCCATGAGAACCCCGTCCGGTGTACGACTCGGTGTGCGGCGCGTGCCCGCGGGGCCGCCGGGTCCGGTGCCGCGGCCGTGCAGCAGCGGTGCTCCGAGCACATCGCGGACCACGCATCACGCGCCGTCGCGGAGGATATCGAACGCACGTGCGAGCTGGGTGGACAGGTCACCCGACACGCCGACGCGCGTCCCCGTGCCGGAAATGTACCGCCGACGAGGGGACGCGCGGTGGGCGCGGGCGCGGCGTCACCGCCCCGCCGGGGCGACCACCTCGTAGTCGGCGGGATCGGCCTTGCGCGTGCGCAACCAGTACTTCCAGCTGAAGCCCGGCCAGAGGGCGCGGTTGACGCCGTTCTCGTCCAGGTACCAGCTCCAGCACCCGCCGTCGGCCCAGACGTCGGCCGAGGAGTCGCCCTGCACCTCCGCGTTGAAGGCGTCCTGGGCGGACTGGCGCACGTCGATGTAGCCGACATCGCCGCGGCAGATCGGGCGCAGGCAGCTCATCGCGTAGTTGAGCTGCGACTCGATCATGAACACCACCGAGTTGTGCCCCAGGCCCGTGTTCGGCCCGAGCAGGAAGAACAGGTTGGGGAACCCGGAGACGGTGATGCCCAGGTGCGCGTTCATCCCCTCGCTCCAGGCGTCCTGGAGCTTGCGCCCGTCGCGGCCGACGATGGACAGGTGGTCGAACGCGTCGGTGACGTGGAAGCCGGTGCCGTAGATGATCGCGTCCACCTCGTGCTCGGCCCCGTCGCCGGTGACCACCGAGTTCTCGCGCACCTCCCGCACGCCGGAGGTGATGAGGTCGACGTTGTCCCGGTTCAGGGCCGGGTAGTAGTCGCTGGAGAGCAGGATGCGCTTGCACCCGATCCGGTAGTCCGGCGTGACGGCCTCGCGCTTGGCCGGATCGGTGATGCTTCTGCGGATGTAGCGCTTGGCCTGCCACTCGGCGAGCCGCCCGAACCGGCGGCTGAACACGCCGAGGTAGCGGGCCTCGAGCACCCAGTACAACGCCCAGCGCGCCGCGCGCTGCAGCCCCGGGACGCGGCGGAACCAGCGCCGCACCTTCGGCGGGATCTCCGCGTCCGGCTTGGGCTGGATCCACGGCGGGGTGCGCTGGAACAGGTGCACCTGCGCTGCTTCCTCGGCCACCTTCGGCACGAACTGGATGGCGCTGGCGCCCGTGCCGAGCACGGCCACGCGCTTGCCCGCCAGGTCGTAGTCGTGGTTCCACTGCGCGGAGTGGAAGACCTCGCCGGTGAACCGCTCGATCCCCGCCACCTCGGGGTACTTGGGGATGTGCAGGGCGCCCACCCCGGAGACCAGGGCGCGGCCGACGTACTCGGTGCCGTCCGCGGTGGCGACGTGCCACTTCTGCGCGGGTTCGTCGAACTCCGCGCCGGTGAACCCGACGCCGTAGTGGATGTGCTCGTGCACTCCGAACTTGTCGGCGCAGTGGCGCAGGTAGTCGAAGATCTCGTCCTGCGTGGCGAACGCCCGCGACCAGGAGGGGTTCTGCTCGAACGAGAAGGAGTACATCAGCGACGGCACGTCGCAGGCGCACCCGGGGTAGACGTTGTCCCGCCAGGTCCCGCCCAGGGTGTCGCTCTTCTCCAGCACGACGAAGTCGTGGATGCCCGACTGCTTGAGCCTGATCGCCGCACCGAGCCCCGAGAACCCGGTCCCCACGATGACCACCGAGTGCTCGTACCGGCGCCGACCCGAGCTGTTCTGCCGCGTCATCGGCCCTCCTCTCACCGCCATCCGGCGCTACCACACAGTAGGCTACTACGAGTAGGTTACTTGCGGTAGGGTTTGTTCCGTGGTGACACGGCAGCGAGCGGAGACGACGAACGGCGCGCGCAAGCGGCACACCCGTGCGGAGCGCGAACAGCAGATCCTGTCCGCGGCGGAGGAGATCTTCGCGGCGGAGGGGTACCAGGCCTCGTCCATGGACGACATCGCCCACCGCGTGGGGCTGTCCAAACCGATGCTCTACGAGTACTTCGGTTCCAAGGAGGGACTGCTCATCGCCTGCCTGCACCGCGCCAAGCGGGAGCTGCTGGAGTCCACCACGCGCGCGGCCGAGCACGCCCAGCACCCCGAGCAGCTGCTGCACGACTGCCTGCTGGCGTTCTTCCGCTTCGGCGAGGACCACGCGCAGTCCTGGGCGCTGCTGCGCAACGAGTCAGCCGTGGCCAGCACTTCGGTCACCAGCGAGCTGGAAGCCATCCGCGCCCAGCAGACGGACTTCACCGCGCGCCTGCTGCAGGCCACGCGCCCCGATCTCAGCGAGCTGCGCGCGGAGGCCTTCGCCGAGTCGATCATCGGTGCCTGCGAACGCCTCGCGCTGTGGCGCGAGCGCCGCCCGGAGGTGACCCCGGACGAGGCCGCGCAGCACCTGATGGACCTGCTGCACCCGAGCCTGCTGCCGGACGCGGTGGACCGGCTCGCGGAGGGCTGATCGGCGCCCGCCCCGACGTGCGCCGACCGGCCGACCAGCTGGTCCTGCCCCGGCGGGCCGAGCGAGCCGGGCCCGCGCAGCCCCGCCGCCGGGGAGCACCGCCGCGCACGCCGGGGCGGCCGGCTGCACCGCCGACCGCCCCGCGCGCCTGGCCGCATGCTCTTCTGCGGGGACTCGCGGATCGGTGACCTTGTGCTGCGCCACGTGGACGGCGCAGCCGCTTCCTCACCACGCACGCAGACCGACCCGACGGGGGTTCTCCGGCGCTGGCCTCGCGAGGACAGCCCCGAAGGGGCTGCTCCCGTCCGGGGAGGGTGGTCGGGGGCAGCTGGGAGGTCGGAGGCAGCTGGGAGCAGGCGGCTCCCCGATGTCGGGAATCCCGCAGCGAGGCCCCGCCGGAGGTTCCTCCCAGCTACCCCACCCCCGGCCCTCAACAGCCGATCCGCGGACTCCCGGGTCTACGCCGCGGTGGCGGCGACGACCTGGGAGTCCGGCTCCCCCGCGTCCAGCGGTTCGCGGGACTCCGCCTTGGCCACGAGGCTCGCCGGCGGGGTGAACCGGTCCCCGTGGTGCGCGGCGAGCTCGCGGGCGCGCGCGACGAACGCCGGCAGCCCGCCCGGGTAGCCGTTGATGTACTGCACCACGCCGCCGGCCCACGCGGGGAACCCGATGCCGAAGATCGACCCGATGTTCGCGTCCGGCACGGTCTCGATGACCCCTTCGTCGAAGCACCGCACCGTTTCCAGCGCCTGGATGAACAGCATCCGCTCGGTCAGGGCGGTAAAGTCCACCGCGGACGGGTCCACATCGGACCTGCCGAAGTGCTCCGCCAGACCGGGCCACAGGTGCGTGCGCTTGCCGTCGGCGTACTCGTAGAAACCGGCTCCCGCGTTGCGCCCGGGACGTTCGAACTCCTCGACCATCCTGTCGAGCACCGCGTCGGCCGGGTGCGGCGTCCACGTGCCGCCGGCCGCCTCGACCGCGCGCCGGGACTCCTCGCGGATCTTGCGCGGCAGCGTCAGCGTCAGCTCGTCGAACAGCTGCAGCACGCCCGCGGGGAACCCGGCCTGCGCGGAGGCCTGCTCGATGGTCTGCGCCGGGACGCCCTCGCTGAGCATCGCCACGCCCTCGTTGAGGAACGTGCCGATGACGCGGCTGGTGAAGAAGCCGCGGCTGTCGTTGACCACGATCGGCGTCTTGTTGATCTGCCGGACCACGTCGAACGCCCGCGCCAGCGCGCGGTCGCTCGTGCGCTGGCCGCGGATGATCTCCACCAGCGGCATCTTGTCCACCGGGGAGAAGAAGTGCAGGCCGATGAAGTCCTCGCTGCGCCGCACGCCCTCGGCCAGGCCGGTGATCGGCAGCGTGGAGGTGTTCGAGCACAGCAGGGCGTCGGGGTCGACCACGTCCTCGATCTCGGCGTAGACCCGCTGCTTCACGTCCGGGTCCTCGAAGACCGCCTCGATGACCAGGTCCGCACCGCGGAGCGGTTCGACGTCGGCGGTCGGCGTGATGCGCGCCAGCACCTCCGCGCGCTCGGCTTCGCTGACGCGGCCCTTGGCCACGCCCTTGTCGAGCACCTGCTCCGAGTAGGACTTGCCCTTGGCCGCGGCCTCGGCGGAGACGTCCTTGATGACGACCTCCATGCCGGCCCGGGCGCACACGTGGGCGATGCCCGCGCCCATCATGCCGCCGCCGAGCACGGCCACCTTGCTCGCCCGCGTCTCCGGCTGGCCGTCGGGCCTGCTGCCGCCGGAGTTGATCTGCTGCAGGTCGAAGAAGAAGGCCTTGCTCATGTTCTTCGACGTCTGCCCGCACGCGAGGGCGAGGAAGTACTCCTCCTCGACCTTGAACGCGGTGTCCACGTCGACCTGCGCCCCCTCGACCGCCGCGCACATGATGTGGTGCGGCGCGGGCAGCGGAGCGCCCTTGAGCTGTTTGCGCAGGTTCGCCGGGAACGCGGGCAGGTTCGCGGCGAACTTGGGGTTGTCCGGCGCCCCGCCGGGGATCTTGTAGCCCTTGCGGTCCCAGGGCTGCGTCGGCTCCGGACCGGAGGTGATCCACTCCTTGGCCCGGCCGAGCAGTTGCTCGGCCGAGTCGACGAGCTCGTCGACCAGCCCCTGCTCGGCGGCCTTGGGCGGCTTCAGCTGCTGCCCCTCCAGCAGGAGGTTGAGCAGGGCGTCGGTGATGCCGAACATCCGCACGCTGCGGACCACGCCGCCGGCGCCCGGCAGCAGGCCGAGCGTGACCTCGGGGAAGCCGAGCTTCACGGAGCGGTGGTCGAGTGCGACCCGGTGGTGGCACGCCAGGGCGATCTCCAGGCCGCCGCCGAGCGCGGCACCGCCGATCGCGGCCGCGACCGGGACGCCGAGGGTTTCCAGCCGGCGCAGCTGGCGCTTGCTCCGCGCGGTGCTCTCGGCGACGCTGGCGGCGTTCTCCGGGCGGGCCTGGACGAGTTCGCGCAGGTCGCCGCCGGCGAAGAAGGTCTTCTTCGCCGAGGTGATCACGACGCCGGTGATCTGGTCGCGCTGCTGCTCCAGCTGGTCGAGCGTCTCCTCCATCGAGCGCAGGAAGCGCTCGTTCATCGTGTTGGCCTGCTGCTGGGGGTCATCCAGGGTCAGCACGACGATGCCGTCGCCGTCGGACTCCCACCGGATGGTGCTCTCCTCGGTCATGCGCTGCCCTTCAGTCTTCGTCAGCCGGGTTGCGGGGGTGTTGCGGGTGGCGCGGGCGCGGCGCTCAGGCGACGCGCTCGACGATGGTCGCGATGCCCATGCCGCCGCCGATGCAGAGCGTCGCCAGCCCGTAGCGCAGTTCGCGCCGCTCGAGTTCGTCGATGAGCGTGCCCAGGATCATCGCGCCGGTGGCGCCGAGCGGGTGGCCCATCGCGATCGCTCCGCCGTTGACGTTGACCTTCTCGTGCGGAACCCCGAAATCGCGCATGAACTTCAGCGGCACCGCGGCGAACGCCTCGTTGATCTCGACCAGGTCGATGTCCTCGATGCTCATCTGCGCGGTGCGCAGCGCCTTGCGCACGGCCGGTCCGGGGCCGGTGAGCATGATGGTCGGGTCGGATCCGCTCAGCGCCGCACCGACGACGCGGGCGCGGGGGGTCATCCCGTGGCGCGCGCCGAACGATTCGCTGCCGACGAGGGTGAGCGCGGCACCGTCGACGATGCCGGAGGAGTTGCCCGGCGTGTGCACGTGGTCGATGCGCTCCACCCAGTGGTACTTCTGCTGGGCGACCGCGTCGAAGCCGCCGGCCTCGCCCATTTCGGCGAAGGAGGGCGTGAGCCCGCCGAGCTTCTCCGCAGTGGTGCCGGCGCGCACGTGCTCGTCGCGGTCGAGCACCGTGTTCCCGTTGCGGTCGACCGCGGGCACGACCGAGCGCGCGAACCGCCCGTCGGCCCAGGCCTTGCTCGCCCGCGTCTGCGACTCGGCGGCGTAGGCGTCCACCGCGTCGCGGTCGAAGCCCTCCAGCGTGGCGATCAGGTCCGCACCGATGCCCTGGGGGACGAAGGACGTGGCGAAGTTCGTCTCCGGGTCCATCGCCCACGCGCCGCCGTCCGAGCCGATGGACACGCGGGACATCGACTCGACACCACCGGCCAGGACGGCGTCCTCCCAGCCGGAGCGGACCTTCTGCGCCGCCGTGTTGACCGCTTCCAGTCCTGAGGCGCAGAAGCGGTTGAGCTGCACGCCGCTGACGGTCTCCGGCAGCCCGGCCGCCAGGGCAGCGGTCTTGGCGATGTCGCCGCCCTGGTCCCCGATCGGGGAGACCACGCCGAGCACGAGGTCGTCGATCTCCTCCGGATCCGCCCGCGGGTGCCGCCGTCGCAGCTCGTCGATGAGCCCCGTCACGAGACTGACGGGTTTGGTCCCGTGCAGCGATCCGTCCTTCTTCCCACGCCCTCGCGGCGTGCGGATCGCTTCGTAGACGTACGCCTCGGACATGTCGCGGGCCTCCTCGTCGCGCGGCAGGTGCTTCAACCAGAGTGTGACAGCGCGACTGTCATCGTCAATAGCGACGAGCCGCCCGCCCTCGACGGCACATCACTGCGCGAACCACCCCGAGCCACCGCGCAGATCGGCGGCCGCGTGCTTGGCCGCAGCGGTCCGCCGGGCAAGCGGCGCAGCCGCTTCCTCCCCACGCGAGCAGGCCGACTCGCCGGGGGTTCCCCACCCGCCCGCTGCGCCGGCCGATCCGCGGACTCCATCAACGCAGCAGCTGCTGCGCGTCGACGCCCCGCAGCGAGGCGTCGAGCAGCTGCACCGTGTGCGCCATCGGCAGCTCCTCGTCCCGGCGCTGCAGCGCGGTGCGGATCTGCATCGAGCAGCCCGGGTTCGCGCTGACCAGCAGGTGGGCCCCGGTGTCCAGGACGTTCTGCGCCTTGCGGTCGCCGAGCTCGCCGGCGGCCTCCGGTTGCAGCAGGTTGTACACCCCGGCCGAGCCGCAGCACAGCTCGCCGCGGTTGATCTCCCGCAGGCGCAGGCCGGGGATGCCGGCGAGGAGTTCGCGCGGCGCCGAGCGGATGCCCTGGCCGTGCGCGAGGTGGCAGGCGTCGTGGTAGGCCACGTCCAGTTCGAGCGGGTGCCGCGCGGCCCGCGGTTCCAGCTCGGCGAGCAGTTCGCTGACGTCGCGCACCCGCGCGGAGAAGCGCTCCGCCTTCTCCCGGTACTCGGGGTCCTCGCGCAGCAGCCGCGGGTACTCCTTGAGGGTGGAGCCGCAGCCGGCCGAGTTGATCACCACGTAGTCCACTTCGGACCGCTCGAACAGGTCCAGCAGGCGCCGCGCGAACCCGACGGCCTCCTCGGCGCGACCGGAGTGCTCGCTGAGCGCGCCGCAGCAGCCCTGCGACGGCGGGATCACCACGTCGCAGCCCTCCGCCGCGAGCACGCGCGCCGTCGCCGCGTTCACGTCCGGGAAGAACGCGCTCTGCACGCAGCCGGTGATCATGCCGACGGTCGCGCGCCGGCGGCCGCGCGCGGGCAGGCGCTTCCCGAGCTTCTCCGCCCGCCGCACCGGCGGGGTCAGCGACTCCATGGTGCGCAGGCTCGCTGGAAGCCGCCGCCACAGCGCGGTCCTGCGCAGCAGCGGTCCGATCCGGGAGCGCTGGTAGAGCGCCAGCGGTGCGCGCAGGGCGCGCAGCCGCCGCGGGTACGGGAACAGCGCGAAGATCGCGCCGCGCAGCAGCCGCTCCCAGCGGCTGCGGGTGTGGTTGCGCTCCACCTGGGCGCGGGTGTCGGTGATGAGCTCGCCGTAGCGCACCCCGGACGGGCAGGCGCTGACGCAGGCCATGCAGCCGAGGCAGTTGTCGAAGTGCCCGACCATCGTGCCGGTGAGCGGTTCGCCCTGCAGCCCCAGGTCCATGAGGTCGATCCGCCCGCGCGGCGAGTCCATCTCCTCGCCCCACAGCTCGTAGGTGGGGCACGCGGGCAGGCAGAAACCGCAGTGCACGCAGTCGTTGATCAGCTCCTGCTGCGGCGGGTGCAGCGCGTCGAACGCGCCGGGGCCCGCCGCCTCACCGGATGTCCCCTGCGTCATCAGATCCCTCCTGCGAACCGCCCGGGCGCCAGGCGCCGGTCCGGGTCGAAGTAGTGCTTGGTGCGGGCGAACAACGCGTGCAGCCCGGGCTCGACGGGTCCCCACACGTCCACGGCCGCGCGGACCTCCCGCGGGGCGCGCAGCACGACCGCGTAGGTGCAGCGCCGGCGCAGCTCGCCGATGAGGGCAGCCGCCCGGTGCGGATCGGCTGCGCCGTCCAGTCCCACGTGGACGACGCCGAGACCGGCCGCGCCGCGGACGGCGGCGGTGACGCCGTGCTCGGCCGCCGCCTGCTGCACCGCCGCGAGCAGGTCGGGCAGTTCGGCCGGGGGCGCGCCGGCGCGCAGGCCGGTGCCGCCGCTCGCGTCGAACGGGTAACTCCCCCACCACTCCGGTGGCCGGGAGCGGATCTCCGCCTCCAGGCCGAGGGAGCTGCGGAGCTCCTCCGCGCGGCGGTGCGTCACCTCCGGCAGGCCTTCGAGCTCGGCGCACACCGCCAGCGGTCCGTCCGGTTCGGGCCGGTCGACCTCGATCGCGGTGGGCATGGCCTGGCTGCCGCGGACGGCGGCGGCGATCCGGCCCGCCTCCTCCGGCGCGTCCGCGGTGGCCAGGATCCAGCGGTGCTCGGAGCTGACCGGGTGCAGCCGGAAGACGACCTCGGTGATCACGCCGAGCGTGCCGTAGGAGCCGGTGTAGAGCTTGCCGAGGTCGTAGCCGGCGACGTTCTTGACGACCTTGCCGCCGGAGGTGGCCACCGTGCCGTCGGCGAGCACCGCGGTGATGCCGATGAGCAGGTCGCGCACGCCGCCGGAGGAGTGCCGCGCCGGACCGGACTCGGCGGTGGCGACCACCCCGCCGAGCGTCGCGCCCGGCAGCGGGTGGTCGATCGCGAGCTGCTGGCCGTGCCGGCGCAGCTCGGCGTTGAGCTCGTCCAGCGGCGTGCCGGCGCGGGCGCGCACCACGAGGTCGCCGGCCGCGTGCTCGACGACGCCGCGCACGCCGGCCACGTCGAGCACCACGTCGACGCGCTCCGGCTCCGCGGCCCAGTCCGGTTTCGTCGCGCCGCCGCGGGCCACCACCGCGAGCCCGTGCTCGGAGCTCACCCGCATCGCGGTGGCGACCTCCTCGGTGCTGCCGGCCGCGACGCGCCAGCGCGCGCCGAGCTGGGCGTCGGTCCCGGTGGCCGCGCTGACGCGCTCCGCGCCGAGCGCGGCCCGCAGCGCCGCTCCGGCCCGGTCCGCCGTTCCTGCCTCGTCCGAGGTGCTCGTGCTCATCAGAACAGGTCCGCCAATCCCGCTTCGGTCAACGGATGCACACCGCGCCGCGGCCCGGGAACCTCGCCGCACAGCCGCGGCGTGGGGAAGACCTTGCCCGGGTTGCACAGCCCGGCCGGGTCGAACGCGCAGCGCACCGCCTGCATCGTGGCCATGTCCTCGGTGGTGAACATCCGGCCCATGTAGACGACCTTGTCCGCGCCCACCCCGTGCTCGCCGGTGATCGACCCGCCGTGCTCGACGCAGATGTCGAGGATGGCCCCGGAGACCTCCTCGGCCCGCTCGGCCGCGCCCGGCTCGGCGGAGTCGAACAGCACCAGCGGGTGCAGGTTGCCGTCGCCGGCGTGGAAGACGTTGGCGACGCGCACCCCGCTCTCCGCGGACAGCCGCGCGATGCGGCCGAGCACCTCGGGCAGCGCGGTCCGCGGGATCACCCCGTCCTGCACGATGTAGTCGGGGCTGATGCGCCCCACCGCGGCGAAGGCCGACTTCCGCCCCTTCCAGATGCGAGCGCGCTCGGCGTCGTCGGCGGCGACGCGCACCTCGAACGCGCCGTGCCGCTCGCAGTGCTCGGTGGTCAGCCGGAAGGCGTGCTCCACCTCGGCGGCGGGCCCGTCGAGCTCGACGACCAGCACGGCCCCCGCACCTTCGGGGTAGCCGCAGGCCACGGCCTGCTCGGCGGCTTCGATCGACAGGGCGTCCATCATCTCGATGGCGGCGGGGGTGATGCCGTCGGCGATGATCGCCGAGACCGCGGCCCCGGCCTCGTCGGTGGAGGGGAACCCGGCCAGCAGCGTCCGCACGCTCTCCGGGGCGCGCAGCAGCCGCACGGTGATCTTGGTGGCGACGCCGAGCGTGCCCTCGCTGCCGATGAACGCGCCGAGCAGGTCGTAGCCGGGCGCTTCGCGCGCGGGCCCGCCGAGCTCGACGAGCTGCCCGTCCGGGGTGACGACTTCCAGCGCGAGGACGTGGTTGGTGGTGAAGCCGTACTTCAGGCAGTGCGCACCGCCGGAGTTCTCCGCGACGTTGCCGCCGACCGAGCACACCTGCTGGCTGGAGGGGTCGGGGGCGAAGTAGTACCCGTCGGCGGAGACGGCCTTGGTCACGTCGAGGTTGATCACGCCGGGCTCGACGACGGCGCGCTCGTTGGCGACGTCGATGTCGAGGATGCGCCGCATCCGCGAGGTCACCACGAGCACGCCGGAGGAGTGCGGCAGGGCACCGCCGGACAGGCCGGTCCCGGAGCCGCGGGCGACGAACGGGAGGCCGTGCTCGTGGCAGGTGCGCACGACCGCCCGGACCTCCTCGGCCGTCTCCGGGAGGACCACGACGGCGGGGGTCGCGCGGTAGCTCGCGAGCCCGTCGCACTCGTAGGTCCGCAGCTGCTGCGGATCGGTGATGATCGCGCGTTCCGGCAGGAGCGCGCGGAACCGCCGGACGGCGCCGGCGACGTCCTGCTGCTCGCCGGGACGCTCGGCCGGGTCGTGCGTCGTGCTGGCCGACATGACCGCCTCCGGGGAATCTCGTCAGCGGATTTTCGTTCAGCGGAAGTCAGGTTTCGGGTTCGATCGTGAACCCTAGGTTGTAGCCCACATAGATACAAGAGGTGGCGATGCAGCCGCGCGCCGTCCTCGCGGCGCCCCGCGGAGCAGCCGCTGCCCACGCACCGCTGCCACCGATCGATTGTGCCCGCGGTCACGCGCCGTTGGCGAGTCCGACGTGCCACCATCACCGGCAGGACGAGGAGGCGCCCTTGATCGGTCTGGAAGCGGAGCGGTCCACCGCGGAGAACTACCGCAGCTTCGCCGAGCACGCGGCGCGCGGGCAGTCGCCGCGGTACGAGCAGTGGGCGCGCGGCATCGCCGAGGACGGCGAGCTCCTCGCCTTCCTGCACCGGCTGCCGCCCGACCGGCGGCAACCCACCCTGTTCTTCGCGGCGCTGCGCTGGGTCGCCGGGCTGCCCGCCGACCTCGACGCGCTGCGGGCGGTGGTGCGCGGGCGCGGCGCCGAACTGGAGCGCGCGCTGCGCACCCGCCGCACGCAGACCAACGAGGCCGGGCGCTGCGCCGTGCTGCTGCCCGCCCTGGCCCAGCTGCCGCAGCCGCTCGCCCTGCTCGAAGTGGGTGCCAGCGCCGGGCTGACCCTGCTGCCGGACCGCTACGGCTACGACTACGCCGGCCACCGCCTCGACCCGCCGGAGCCCGGTGCGCCGGTGCTGCCCTGCCGCCCGCGCGGACCGGTGCCGCTGCCCGCGCAACCGCCCCGCGTGGTGTGGCGCGCCGGGATCGACCAGCATCCGCTGCGCGTCGACG
The DNA here is from genome assembly GCF_054782015.1 of Salinifilum aidingensis. Taxonomy (NCBI): domain Bacteria; kingdom Bacillati; phylum Actinomycetota; class Actinomycetes; order Pseudonocardiales; family Pseudonocardiaceae; genus Salinifilum; species Salinifilum aidingensis. The sequence goes on from NZ_BAAGTH010000005.1 coordinate 197,452, forward strand.
ACACCGCCGACACCGACTGGCTCCGCGCGCTCGTCTGGCCCGGCCAGCCGGAACGGGCCCGGCGCCTGGAGGCCGCGGTGATCGTCGCCCGCCGCGATCCACCGCCGGTGCACCGCGGCGACCTCGTGGACGACCTCGCCGCGCTCGCCCGCGCGGCTCCGCCGGAGGCGACGCTCGTCGTGTTCCACACCGCGGTGCTGCCCTACGTCGACCCGGAGCGCAGGCGCGCGTTCGCGGCGGCCGTGCGCGGGCTCGGGGCGCGCTGGATCGCGAACGAACCCCCGACCGCGCTGGACGGCATCGCCGACGCACCGGCCGACGGCGGGACGGACTTCGCGCTCACCCGCGACGGCAGCCCGCTGGCGCAGGTGCACAGCCACGGCGCGTGGATCCGCTGGCTCGGCGACTGAGCGAGTCCGCGCTACGGCCCGAGCAGGACGGGGACCCACTGCTCCGCGGCGGTAACCGAACCGTGGTGGCCCAGCAGCCGCGACTCCCCGGGCTCCACGGTGGACCGGATGACGCCGGACTCGCGCATCACGGCGATGACCTCGCCGATCCGCGGCACCACCTCGTCGTCCACGACCGGGCCGAACCACCCCTCGTCGATCGCCTGCTCGCGGGTGAGCACCACACCGCGCTCGCCGAGCACGCCCCGCCAGGTCTCGGCCACGTCACCGGCCGCGCCCGGCTCGGGGTAGACGTAGCGCGCGCGGACCTCGCCGGCCACCTGGCGCACGCCCGCGGACAGGGCGGCGTCGGTGTCCACGTCGAACACTTCCGACGGGTCCACGGCGACCATCCCGTGGTCGGCCACCACGACCAGCGACACCCCGGAGGGCAGCCGCTCGGCCACGGAGGAGACCAGGTGGTCCACTTGGGACAGCTGGAAGCGCCACGGGTCCGAACCCGGACCGTGCGCGTGCCCCAGCAGGTCGACGTGCCCGTGGTAGGCGTAGCACAGCGTGGGCGCATCGGCGTGCGCCGCGGCGAGCATCCCCTCGGCGAGATCGCCGAGGGCGCGCACCCCGTGCAGCCGCGCCCCCCGCAGCGCGGCGCGGGTCAGTCCGGTGCCGGCGAACTCGGCGGGCACGACCGTGCGCAGCTCGATCCCCGAGCCCGTCAACCTCTCGGCGATCGTGGGGCGCGGCTGCGCCGCTTCCGGCGGCCAGGTGCTCAGCAGGCCGGTGCGGTGCCCCGCGGCGTCCTCCTCCGTGCCGTGCGTGCTCCAGCTCAGCGGGTGCAGCAGCCCGCCCACGGGCGGTGCGGCGAAGGTGTAGCCGGCGATGCCGTGCTCGCCGACGCACCTGCCGGTGCCGAGCGAGCTGATGCTGGCGGCCGTGGTCGTGGGAAATCCCGCGGTGAGCGGCTCCGCGGCGGGCAACGCGGACAAGTACGGCGCGTCGGCGGCGTGCTCGGCCAGCAGCTGCTGCCCCAGGCCGTCCACGAGCAGCACGATCGCGTTGCGGCACTCCGGGAACCCGACCGCGTCGGTGTGCCCGCGCGCGCCCATCGCCGCGAGCAGGCCCGGCAGCACGGCGGCGAGCGTGCGCCCGGCCGGGTCGGGCGGGACGACCCAGTCCGGCAGGTACGGCATCGAACGCTCCATCGCACGCCTCTCCGATCGCGGCACCGGCGGACACCGCCCGCCAGTCTCCCGCGGCGACCGGGTGCGCGGCCAGCCCTCCGGGAGGACGTGCTCCCGGAGCACCGGCCCGCCACCCGCGCAGCAGGCGGAGCGCGGTGGAACGCTCTGCGAGGCGGGAAAGGCCCTCAGATCCCGAGGGAACGGCCGATGATCTCCTTCATGATCTCCGTCGTCCCGCCGTAGATCGTCTGGACGCGCGAGTCCAGGTAGGCCTTGGCCACGGGGAACTCGGCCATGTAGCCGTAACCGCCGTGCAGCTGCAGGCAGCGGTCCACGACGCGCTTGTTCATCTCGGTCAACCACCACTTGGCCATGGCCGCGTCGGGGATGCTCAGCTCACCGGCGTTGTGCTCCTGCACGCACCGGTCGGCGAAAGTGCGTCCGATCTGGACCTCGGTGGCCATCTCGGCGAGCTCGAAGCGGACGTGCTGGAACTTGCCGATGGGGCGGCCGAAGGCGGTGCGCTCCCGGCAGTACCGCGTCGTCTCGTCGAGGACGTGCTCGGCGGCGGCCGCGGCGGCCACGCCGATGGACAGCCGCTCCTGGGGGAGGTTCTCCATCAAGTAGACGAAGCCCTGCCCCTCCTGCCCGAGCAGGTTCTCCGCGGGCACGCGCACGTCGTTGAAGAACAGCTCGGCGGTGTCCTGCCCCTTCTGGCCGATCTTGTCGAGGTTGCGGCCCCGTTCGAAGCCCTCCGCGCCGCGCTCCACGACGAGCAGGCTGATGCCCTCGTGGCCCGCCTCGGGATCGGTGCGCGCCACGACGACCACCAGGTCGGCGAGGATCCCGTTGCTGATGAACGTCTTCTGCCCGTTGAGCACGTAGTGGTCGCCCTCGCGCACCGCCGTGGTGGTGATGCCCTGCAGATCGCTGCCCGCCCCCGGTTCGGTCATCGCGATGGCGCTGATGAGCTCGCCGGAGCAGAACCCGGGCAGCCACCGCTGCTGCTGCTCCTCGGTGGCGAGCTTCAGCAGGTAGGGGGCGATGATGTCGTTGTGCAGCGGCGCCCCGAAGGAGGTGATCCCGGCGGTGACGAGCTCCTCGGCGAAGACGGTGTTGAACCGGAAGTCGTCGACCCCCGCACCGCCGTGCCGCTCCTCGGCCGCGAACCCGAGCAGGCCCTGCCGCCCGGCCGCGAGCCAGGCGTCGCGGCTGACCACGCCGTCCTGCTCCCACTGCTCGGCGTGCGGTGCGAGCTCCTTCTCCACGAAGGTGCGCACCGTGTCGCGGAACGCCTCGTGATCGGTGTCGTACAGTTCCCGCCGCATCGTCAGACTTCCTTTCGCACCACGGCTTCGGACTCGAGCAAGTCGTCGCCGAGCGCCCAGTCGCGGGCGACCTCGGCTGCGTGCGCACCGGCGCGCGGGGGTTCCCGCGGCGGCTCCGCCGGGGTTCGGCTGAACCGCGGTGCGGCTGCGGGCTGCCGGACGCCGCCGGCCTCGGGCAGCACCGCCCGCGCGGCCACGTGCGGGTGCTCGGCCGCTTCGGTCATGGACAGCACGGGCGCGACGCACGCGTCGGAGCCGGCGAAGACCTCCTCCCACTCCTCGCGGGTGCGCGTGCGGAAGACGTCGCCGAACGCGCGCCGGATCTCGGGCCAGTTGGCCGGGTCGTCGCGGTCGGGCAACCGCTCGGCGAGCCCGAGCCGCTCGACGAGTTCGGCGTAGAACTGCGGTTCCAGCGCGCCGACGGAGACGTGGCCGCCGTCGGCGGTCTCGTAGACGTCGTAGTAGGGGGCGCCGGTGTCGAGCAGGTTGGTCCCCCGCTCGGTCGTCCACAGACCGGCGCCGAGCATGCCGAACAGCATGGTGCCCAGGTGGCTCGCACCGTCCACGATGGCCGCGTCGACGACCTGGCCGCGTCCGCTGGTGCGCGCTTCGAGCAGCGCGGACAGCACCCCGACGGCGAGGTAGAGGGAGCCGCCGCCGAAGTCCCCGAGCAGGTTCACGGGCACCTGCGGCGGACCGCCGGCGCGGCCGATGGAGTGCAGCATCCCGGTGAGCGCGATGTAGTTGATGTCGTGCCCGGCCCGGTCGGCGCGAGGCCCCTCCTGGCCCCAGCCCGTCATCCGCCCGTACACGAGCGCGGGGTTGCTGCGCCAGCAGTCCTCGGGGCCGATGCCGAGCCGCTCGGTCACCCCGGGGCGCAGTCCTTCGAGCAGGACGTCGGCGCGGTCGGCGAGGCCGCGCACGGCCGCCGCCCCGTCCGCGTGCTTGAGGTCGACGGCCAGCGAGCGCTTGCCGCGGTCGAGCACGTCGGCCGGGTTCCCGGCGTTCTGCGGCCGGTCGACGCGGACGACGTCGGCGCCGAGGTCGGCCAGCAGCATGCCGCAGAACGGCGCCGGTCCGATCCCGGCGAGTTCCACCACGCGCACGCCCGCCAGCGGCCCCGCCGGGCGCGCGGCCTGCGAGGATTCGGTCACGAACCACCTCGTTCCCGGGCCCGTCCGGTACGGCGCGCCCCGCAGAGATTGTGACGTGCTCAGTGTTACACCGTTGGTGTCACAGAGGTCAAGGAGTATCGTGCGGCCATGCTCCGAACAGCGGACGACGAGCTCACCGTCGATGAATTGGCCGCCCGCGCCGGGGTGACCGTGCGGACGATCCGCTTCTACTCCTCGCGCGGGCTGCTCCCCCCGCCGCGGCTGCGCGGGCGGACCGGGATGTACTCGGGCGAGCACCTCGCCCGGCTCGACCTGATCCGGGAGCTGCAGGCGCTCGGCTTCACCCTGGCAGCGATCGAGCGGCAGCTGCACCGCATCCCGGACGACGCCTCCCCCGCGGAGCTGGCCCTGCAGCGCGCGCTGATCGCCCCGTGGACCGACGACCAGGCCGAGGACCTCGACCGCCACGAGCTCGACCAGCGGGCCGGGCGCCACCTCGACGACGCGCGCATCGACCAGCTCGTCCAGCTGGGGATCGTGCAGCGCCTCGACGACGGTTCCGGGCGGGTGCGGCTGCTGGTCCCGGCCATGCTCGACGTCGGCCTGCGCATCCTGGAGTTCGACCTGCCGCAGGACATGCTGGTGCGCGCCAAGGAGATCGTGGACCAGCACACCGGTCAGATCGCCGTGGAGCTGCGCGAGCTCTTCGCCGAGAACGTGCTGCGGCCGTACCGCCAGCGGGGACGTCCGGAGGAGGAGCGCGAACGGGTGCAGGCGGTGGCCGACGAACTGCGGCCGCTGACGCTGCGGGTGCTCGTGGACGGGTTCCAGCGCGCGGTCAACCGCGTGATCCGGCACCACGTGGGGGAGAGCCGGGAGGAGTCGCACGTGGACGGATCCACCGACGGGGACCGCGGCGCGGACCACTCCGCATCCACGGGGGATTCCCGCGGGGAACCCGGGGAGGACTCCGGCGCGGCGGAAGGGGGCGCGGACGCCGGGCGGTCCTCCCGGCCGCGGAGCCCGAGCCGGTGACGACCGGACGACGCGCTCCCCGCTCGTGATCAGACCACAGCGGACACCACCCGACGGTGTGATCACCGGAGCGGAAAGAGCGCCGCTGATCGTTACTTCTCGTCACAACCGCAGCGCCTCGGAACCTCGATCAAGTTAAATTCGGGCATACCCGATACACAACGCCGCGCACGCCGATAAAGATGGTGGCAGTCCGCTACCTTCGCAGAGGAGTGTGCACATGACCAGGTTCCGTCGGGCAGTGCTCGGCTCGGTCGCCGCTGCCGGGCTCGCACTCAGCCCCGCTGTCGCGAGCGCCGCCGCCAACCCCGACCCCGCGGCCGAGCCCGCCGACAGCATGCTCACGCTGACCGTTCAGAAGCAGGACTCCGCGCGCAGCGCCGCGGTGCTCACCTGCGACCCGGCCGGCGGATCGCATCCCGCGGCCCGGCAGGCGTGCGCTTCGCTCGCCAGCGCCAACGGCAAGCTCAACACGCTCAAGAGCGATGAGATGCGGTGCACGATGGAGTACGCCCCCGTCACCGCCACGGCCACCGGCGACTGGAGGGGTGAGCCGGTGCGCTTCCAGAAGGAGTACTCGAACTCCTGCCGGATGCAGGCCGAAACCGGCAAGATCTTCCAGTTCTGAACGACCGCGCCGCGCGCCGGGACGCCGGCTCGGTACCGGGCGTCCCGGCTGCCCCGCGCAGTCGTCCGCTCCGGCACACCGGATCGGCCCACCGGATCGCCCCGCGCTGGACCGTTCCCCACGCCGGATCGACCCCGCCGGGGCGGCCCCAGCACAGCTCCCGGTCCCGGAGCGGTCTTCCCTGCTCCGCAGGCCCGCCGGTGCGAGCGGATAACCTGGCGGTATGGCCTCCGAACCCGACGGCGAGCGCTGGCCGCGGCGGCTGTACGCGACCGGCGAGGACCCGGACCCGCGCTTCAGCCTCGCCAACGAGCGAACCTTCCTCGCGTGGATCCGCACCGCGCTGGCGCTGATGGCGGCGGGCGTCGGTGTGGAAGCCCTCAACGTCGTACCGCACTCACCCGCGAGTCCACTGCGGACGATCCTCGCGGTGCTCCTCGTGGCGGGCGGGGTGGCCTGCGCCGGTGGGGCGTTCCACCGCTGGTTCGCCACCGAGCGGGCGCTGCGCGCGGGGCGCACCCTGCCCGCCCCGCGGCTCGGGCCCGTGCTCGGTTACGGCCTCGTCGCGGCCGGTGTGCTCGCCTGCGTGCTCATGTTCCTGCCCGGCGTCTGAGATGCGCACCGCGAGGGAACGGACACCCGACGCGGAGAGGGCGCCCGCCGCGGAGGGAGCACCGCGATGACGGCGAACGGACCGCGCCCCCGGCAGCCCTGGGACCCCGGGCTGCAGACCGAGCGCACCGCCCTGGCCTGGCTGCGCACCACGCTGGCGTTCACCGTGGGCGTCCTCGTGCTGCTGCGGCTGCTCGCCTGGCACAGCGTGCTCGCCGCGGCCGTCTGCGCGGTGGTGCTCGTGCCGCTGGCCGCGGGCAGCACGTGGCTGACCTGGCGCCGGAACCTGCAGGAGGAGCGCCGGTTGCACGCCGCCCGCCCGCTGCCCGGTGCGGGGCTGCACGCGGCGGTCACCGCGGCGGTGGTGCTCACCGGCGCCGCTGCCCTGCTGTACATCGTGCTCTGAGAGCCCGTGCGCGACCTCCTCCGTTGCGAGCGGGCCTTCAGCACTCGATGACGTTGACCGCGAGGCCGCCCCGCGCCGTCTCCTTGTACTTGTCCTTCATGTCGCGCCCGGTGTTGCGCATCGTCTTGATCGCCTTGTCCAGGGACACGAAGTGCGTGCCGTTGCCGCGCAGCGCCATGCGCGCCGCCGTGATCGCCTTGACCGAAGCGACCGCGTTGCGCTCGATGCACGGGATCTGCACGAGCCCGCCGATCGGGTCGCAGGTCAGCCCGAGGTTGTGCTCGACGGCGATCTCGGCGGCGTTCTCCACCTGCGCCGGGGTGCCGCCGAGGACCTCGGTCAGCCCGGCGGCGGCCATGGAGCAGGCCGAGCCGACCTCGCCCTGGCAGCCCACCTCGGCACCGGAGATCGACGCGTTCTCCTTGAACAGCGCGCCGATGGCGCCCGCGGTGAGCAGGAAGCGCACGATGCCGTCCTCGTCGGCACCGCGGACGAACCGCGCGTAGTAGTGCAGCACGGCGGGCACGATCCCCGCCGCGCCGTTGGTCGGCGCGGTCACCACGCGGCCGCCGGCCGCGTTCTCCTCGTTGACCGCCAGCGCGTACAGCCCCGCCCACTCGGTCGGGTCGTCCTCGTCGGACAGCTTCGCCCGCAGGTCCGCCGCGCGGCGGCGCACCTTCAGCCCGCCGGGCAGGTGGCCGGTGGCGCGGCACCCGTTGTCGACGCACTCGCGCATCACGTGCCAGATGTGCAGCAGGCCGTCGCGCACCTCCTCCGGGCTGCGCCAGGACATCTCGTTGGCGCGCATCACCTCGCTGATCGGCAGCCCCAGCTCGACGGCCGTGTGCAGCAGTTGCTCGCCGCTGTGGAACGGCAGCCGCACGGCGGTCGCGTCCGGGGCGATGCGGTCGGTGCCGCTGGCCTGCTCGTCGACGACGAAACCGCCGCCCACGGAGTAGTAGTCGGCGCTGGCCAGCTCCGCACCGGAGGAGTCGGTGGCGGAGAACCGCATGCCGTTGGGGTGCACCGGCAGCGATTTCTGCCGGTGCAGCACCAGGTCGTCGTCCACCGGGAACGGGATCTCGCGGGAACCGGCCAGCCGCAGACTGCCGCTCTGCCGGATCTCCGCCGCGCGCTCGCCGCCGACGGCCGGGTCGGCCGTTTCGGGGGCGTTGCCCTCCAGGCCGAGCAGCACCGCGTTCGGGCTGCCGTGGCCGGTTCCGGTGGCGCCGAGCGATCCGAACAATTCGGCCCGCACCCGCGCGACCGCGGGCAGCGCGCCGTCCCGCTCCAGCCGTTCGGCGAACATGCGGGCAGCTCTCATCGGGCCGACGGTGTGCGAACTCGACGGTCCGATTCCCACGGAGAAGAGGTCGAAGACGCTGATCGCCATTGATCGGTCCCCCTGTTGTGCTGTCAGGCCGCGGGACCGCGCCCTGCCAGCGACCGCGGTGTCGTCTCACTGGTCATTCCCGTGCAGCGGCACCGCGGTGAACGCGGGCGGGAACGGTGCACCGGCGGCCGGTGGGCTCGTCGCTCCGGGCGGCCGGCCGCCCGGACTCCCTCAGGATCCAAGATCCTGTTCCGCAACCTCGCACACCTGCTGTGCGGGGAGCGTGGCGCCTCGCGGGGCAGCGTCCGCCCCTTTCGGAGGGGACTCCGCCACGCCGCTCTCCACCGCCTCGCGGCGCATCCACGCTGAACCCCGCGCACAACGGAGGAGGTTCCGGAACAGGCCCTAACCGATGAGCTGCTGGTACTCCTCGGCGGTGAGCACCTTGCCCATCTCGGTGACGCGCACCTCCAGCAGCCACCCCTGACCGTACGGGTCCGAGTTGACGATCGCAGGATCGTCGACCACGGCCTCGTTGACGGCGGTGACCTCCCCGGTCGCCGGCGCGTAGAGGTCGCTCACCGATTTCGTGGATTCGAGCTCGCCGCAGGACTGCCCCGCCTCGATCTGCTCCCCGACCTCGGGCAGCTGGACGTAGACGATGTCGCCGAGGGCGTCGGCGGCGTGCTGGGTGATGCCGATCCGGGTGATCTCACCGGAGTCGGAGAGCCACTCGTGCTCCTCGGTGTAGTGCAGTTCGCTCGGCAACGTCATGTCGGGAGGCTCCGTCCGTTCGTCGTCCGGGCAGGCCGCGGTCAGTGCACTGCCCGGGATGGGCCTCCCCCTCTGTTGCGGAACCTGAGAGCTTCGCCGCGTGCGCGACTTGCACCGTGGGTGCGGCACCTGCGGTGATGCCGCTTTCCAGAGTCACCTCCTCCGAGCGGTCACTGGGCCTGAGAGTTTGCGGGGAGTCTTGCTCCTTCGGCGCCCCGGTGCCCAGGGGCACTCGGGGTCTCTCCCGCTCGGGATCATCGGCTTATGCGATTGTCGGTGTGGTCACGATAAACGGACGCAGCGGGCTGTCAACACGCCCCACCGCACCACCGGCCGCGCACCAGTGAGGCAGCTCATGTTGGAACTCCCCGCGCTCGTCCAGCGGGTGGGCCCGACTTTGCTGCGCGCAGCGGTTCTGCCGGACGCGACCCCGTGCGTGGGCGACGTCGTCGTCGCTGAGGCCGACATCACGATCACCGAAGGTGATCTGGTTCTCGGTGTGGCGTGCCACGACCGCAGCGAGGCGCTCGACCTCGTCGCCGAGTGCGCCGAGCGGGGTGCGGCCGGTCTGCTGTGCAAGGCGCCGTGGCCCGACGAGGAACCGGTGCGCGCGGCCGCGCGGGAGGCCGGACTCGCGCTCGTGGAAGTGCTGCCCGGCACCTCGTGGGCGCAACTGGTGTGGCTGGTGCGCGCCGCGCTGGCGGAGGCCGGCGGCCGCCGGGAGGAGCCGGAGGTGCCCGCGGCCGGCGGCTCCGCGCGGGAGTTCACCGGGCTGCCGGGCCTGGGGGACCTGTTCCGCGTGGCCGACGCGGTCGCCGATGTCGTCGACGCACCGGTCACGATCGAGGACGCGCACTCGCAGGTGCTGGCGCACTCGGCGCGGCAGGACCGGATCGACCCGGCGCGCGTGTCGACGATCATGGGGCGGCGCCAGCCGGACGAGGTGCTGGCCAAGTTCCGCGCCCGCGGCACGTTCCGGCAGCTGAGCAAGTCCGGCTCGGCCGTGTTCGTGCCCGCGCAGCAGGACGGCACGCTGCCGCGGCTGGTGGTGCCCATCCGGATGGGCGGCGAGCTGCTGGGGTCGATGTGGGCCGTGGTGCCGGAGGAGGTCTCCGAGGAGCGCGCCACCGCCTTCGCCGACACCGCCCCGCTCGTGGCGCTGCGCCTGCTGCGCTGGCGCGCGGTCTCCGACGCGGAGCGGCAGCGCTCGGCCGAGCAGGTGCGCCTGCTGCTGCAGGGAGGCGAGGGCTGGCGCGCGGCCGCCACGGAGCTGGCCGTGTCGAACGAGCCGCACCGGGTGGTGGCGATCGAGGTGCCCGCCCCGGAGGGGCCGGACGAGGGGCACCGGCTGGGCATCTGGGAGTGGATCACCCGCGGGATCGGGCCGCACCCGCTGGTCACGGAGATCGGCAACCTGCTGTACGCGGTGGTTCCGGACCGTTCCGGTCCCGGCGGGTGGCGCACGCTGCGGGAGGCGCTGGCCGGGTGGGACATCGACCCGCGTCCGCTCATCGGCGTGGGCACGGCCGTCGGCGTCGCCGATCTCGCCGCCTCCCGCGGGCAGGCCGACGAGCTCGTGGGACTGTCCCGCGGCGGGCTCACCCGCTCGCGGGTGGTGGTGTACGAGGAGCACTGGCCAGCGCTGGTGCTGTCGCGGATGGCCGGGGCCGCCACGGACGCGGGCGTGGGCGCGCTGGGGCCGCTCGCGGCGTTGCGCGAGCACGACCGGCGGCACGGCTCGGACTACGTGGCCACGTTGCACGCCTGGCTGCGGCACCCGGCCGAGCCGCGGCGGGCCAGCCGCGAGCTGCGGGTGCACCCGAACACCTTCCGGTACCGGATGCGGCGGGTCGAGGAGGTCCTGCAGCTCGACCTGGACGACCCGGACGTGCGCGCGGCGCTGCTCGTCCAGCTGCTCGCCGGCGCGTGGGCCCAGCACGACTGAGCGCCCGCTGACCTCCCGCGCTCACGGGGGCAGGTCCGCGAGGAACCCCTCCGCGACCGGGCGGTCGGCGAGGACGCGGCGCCCGTTGCGGTCGTGGCCGGCGAAGGCCAGCCCCGCCTTCTCCGCGACGCGTTCGGACGCCCGGTTGGCGGGTTCCATCCGCGCGATCACCGGTGTCCCGCGGTCGGCGCGGTGCGCTGCGCCGACCGCGTGCCGCGCGAGGGCCGAGGCCCACCCGCGCCCCCACCGGTCCGGGGCGAACCGGTAGTACAGGTTGAACACCCGCGCCGATCCGGCCGCCAGGTACCGCGCGCCGCCGAAACCGGCGATGCTCCCGGGGTCTCCCCCTCCGGGGTTCCCCCGCGCACCCACCTCTCCCGGCGCACCGGTCCCTCCCGGAACATCCGGGGAGGCCGTCACCGTCCAGTAACCGATGCCGCAGCGCCGCCAGTCGTCGATCCACTCCTCCAGCAGGGCTCGGCCCTCCTCGCGGTCGCGCAGCGGCCCGCGCGGGTTGTGCCGGTTCGTCCGCGGGTCGCCGTGGATGGCGAGGAGGGCTTCCAGGTCGGACGGGCGCGGCGGCCGGACGCGGAACCCTCGGCCTGCTTCTGCCATCGTCACCCTCCTCGAGCGCTTCGCGCGGACGCGCCCCGCGGACGCGCGGCCTCCCCCGATCATGCCCCACACCGCTCTTGCGCAGGTGTTCCGCGCTGGAGGTGCGCAGCGGAGCGCGTGCCCCCGGTCCCCACGAGGACCGCAACCGGGTGCACCGGCCGCTCGGCGGACCGGTACCGGCGGTCCGCGCTCCTCTTCGACGTCATCGCCCGTTCGGGCCCACATCTCCTTGCGCAGGCGTTTTGTGCTGACGGCACAAACGGAGGTGGGCACGCTCATCGTGTGGGAATGATGCGTCGCCCAGCGGTGCGACGGATCGTGACACGCGACACCGAGGGAAAGGATCGACCGTGCGCATCGCTGTACCGCGCGAGATCAAGAACAACGAGTACCGGGTCGCGCTCACCCCGGCGGGTGTGCACGAGCTGACCACCCGCGGGCACGAGGTCTTCGTGGAGGCCGAGGCGGGGGCGGGCTCGTCCATCCCGGACGACGACTTCCTGGCCGCGGGCGCGAAGGTGCTGCGGCAGCACGAGGACGTCTGGTCGGAGGGCGAGCTCGTCCTCAAGGTCAAGGAGCCGATCCCGGAGGAGTACCCGCACCTGCGGCGGGACCAGGTGCTGTTCACCTACCTGCACCTGGCCGCGTCGGAGGAGCTCACCCGGGCGGTGCTGACCGCGGGCGTCACCGGCATCGCCTACGAGACCGTGCAGCTGGCCGACGGCACCCTGCCCCTGCTCGCCCCCATGAGCGAGGTGGCCGGGCGCCTCGCGCCGCAGGTCGGCGCGCACTCGCTGATGCGGCCGAGCGGCGGGCGCGGCATGCTGCCCAGCGGCGTGCCGGGCGTCCCGCCGGCCCGCGTGGTCGTCATCGGCGGCGGGGTCGCCGGGCTCAACGCCGCGCGCATCGCCCTCGGCATGGGCGCGGACGTGCAACTGCTGGACACCAACGTCGCCAAGCTGCGCGAGATCGACAGGGCGTTCGGCGGCCGGATCACGACGGTGGCCTCCAACCGCTACGCCGTGGAGCAGGCGGTGCGCGAGGCGGACCTGGTCATCGGCGCCGTGCTCATCCCGGGGGCGAAGGCGCCGAAGCTCGTGTCCAACGAGCTCGTGGCGGCGATGAAACCGGGCAGCGTGCTCGTGGACATCGCCATCGACCAGGGCGGCTGCTTCGCCGATTCGCACCCGACGACGCACGACGAGCCGACCTACCGGGTGCACGACTCGGTGTTCTACTGCGTGGCGAACATGCCGGGCGCGGTGCCGAACACCTCCACGCACGCGCTGACCAACGTCACCCTGCCGTACGTGCTGCGCGTGGCCGACCAGGGATGGCGGCAGGCCTGCCTGGAGGACGCGGCGCTGGCCGACGGGCTCAACGCCCACGACGGCGTGCTGACGAACGAGGCGGTGGGAACGGCCCACGGGATCGCCGCGACGGCGGTGGGCGACGTGCTCGAGTAGGGGCCCGCCGGGCCAGCGGGTGCGCACCGCAGGGCACCACCGGCACCGGGTGATGTCGCCCCTCCGGCAGTTGCGGAGGGAACACGCGGGGAACGAAGAGGGCGGCCCGCTCAACCGGCCTGGGGGTCACCGGGAGCGGGCCGCCACCACTCAGTGTAGGTCACGTGGCGGCGTTTGCCGAGAATCAGCAACCGCTCGGGGGCGTGATTTTGCTCCAGAATCGATACAGGTTCTATCGGGTGAAAACGCGCCCCCTCCCGTGAGGCGCACGTCACACCCCGGCGCCACCCGCCGGGAACTCCGCGGCGGTCCGGCAGGATGGGCACCGGCCCGCACCGCTGCGCGGGCCGGTCCGGACAAGGAGGGGCGTGTGCACGACAACAGCGGCCGGATCGTGGTGCAGGGACTCACGAAGAGCTTCGGTCCGATCCACGCGGTGCACGACCTGAGCTTCGCCGTCCGCCCCGGCCTCGTGACCGGCTTCCTCGGGCCGAACGGCTCCGGCAAGACCACGACGCTGCGCATGATCCTCGGCCTGGTCAACCCGACCGGGGGTACCGCAACCGTGAACGGGCTGCCCTTCCACCGGCTGCCGCGGCCCGCCTCGGTCGTCGGCGCGGTGCTCGACGCGCAGAGCTTCCACCCCGGGCGCACCGCGCTCGACCACCTGCGCTGCTACGCCGCCGCCATGGGCGTCCCGGACGAGCAGGCCCGGCACGCGCTGCACCTCGTCGGGCTCAGCAGCGCCGCCCGGCGCAAGGCCGGAAGCTTCTCCCTCGGCATGCGGCAGCGGCTGGCGCTGGCCACCGCACTGCTCGGCGACCCGCAGATCCTCGTGCTCGACGAGCCCGCCAACGGCCTCGACCCCGAGGGCATCGCGTGGCTGCGGAACTTCCTGCGCACGTTCGCCGCCAGCGGCCGCACCGTGCTCGCCTCCAGCCACCTGCTCCGCGAGATGGAGCACACCGTGGACCACGTGGTCATCATCAGCCGCGGCCAGTGCGTCTACGACGGGCACCTCGACCAGCTGCGCGCCGCGCAGCGCACCCGCGCGCTCGTGCGCGCCTCCGACCCGGCCGCGCTCGTCACCGCGCTGGCCGAGCACGGCCTGGGCCAGGAGCAGCTGCCCGACGGGCGGATCGCCGTGACCGGCGCGGACTCCCGCACCATCGCCGAGATCGCCCTGGGCGCCGGAGTCGCGCTGCACGAGGCCGCCACCGAGCAGGTGGACCTGGAGCAGCTGTTCTTCCAGCTCACCAGCGGCCAGTACGCGGGGGACCAACCGCCGGGAGGTGCGCACGGGCCGCCCCCGCACGGAGGGCAGCCACCGCAGGGAGGAGCCGGGGCGTGGGGACCTCCCGGACCGCCCCCGTCCGGCCAGTTCCCGCACGGTCCCGGTATCGGAGGTAACGCGTGATGGGCGGGCTCGTCCGCGCCGAAATCCGCAAGATCGCCACCACGCACCTGTGGTGGGCGCTGCTCGTCCCGGTGGCGGTGCTCAGCTTCCTCGCGGGCTGGCTCGGCACGGCCCTCGGCACGCTCAACGAGCTGGAGCAGGCGTTCGGGGGGACGCTGCCGCTCGGGCTGCTGACGGTGTCCATGGCGACGAACTTCAGCACGATCTTCGCCGCCCTGTTCGGCGCGATGGCCGTCTCCGGTGAGCACTGGAACCGCAGCATCACCACCACGTTCCTCACCGGCAACCCGCGCGGCGCCGTCCTCGGCGCCAAACTGCTCGTCTACGCGGGCGCAGGTCTGGTCTACGGGCTGGTCAACGTCCTGTGCTCCAGCATCGGCGCGCTGGTCGGCGCGGGCCTGGAGGGCTTCGGCCGCCCGCTCGACTGGTTCACCGTCGGCGGGGCGGGCGTGCTGGTGATGATCCTGTGGACGCTGCTCGGCGTCGGCCTCGGCGCGCTGATCGCCAACTCCGTGGCCTCGATCTTCGTCCTCCTGCTGTACCGGTTCCCGGTGGAGTCCATGCTGGCCTCGTTCCTGACGAGCTCCGGCAACGTCACGGCGAACGCGATCAGCGCGTACCTGCCCGCCTCCGCGGCGGGCGGCGTGGTGGGCAACATCGCCGTGCCGATCTTCCTCGCGGAGCTCTCCGGAACCGCGGAGCTCCCCGGACCCGCGCGGGGCTCCGTGCCGCCGGGGGTCGTCGAAACGCTGCACCTGTTCGCCGGCGGCAGCAGCGGGCACCCGTGGTGGGCGAGCCTGCTGACCTTCGCCGCCTACACCGCGGCGATCGTCCTGCTCGGCTGGGCCGCCAGCCGCCGCCGCGACGTCCTCTGAAAAGCGTTTGCCTCTTCCTCCCCGCGCACCGCTTCCGCGGCCCAGCTGCCCGGACCAGCGGCACCCCCGTGCCGCTGCGCGCGGTCGGCGAGCTCACACCGCCGCGGCGGGCCGGCCGCCGATGTCGGCGAAGCGGCCTAACCTGGCGAGGTGAAGGATTCCGGCACGGCGCAGATCGAGGCGACGAACACCACGCAGGACGAGTCCGGCGGACCCGCTTCCCCGCGCCGGGCGGCGGGGGGCTGGATCCGCCGGTTGTCCGCCGCCTGCTGGCGCCACCCCGCGGCGCTGGTGCTCGCGCTGGGCGCGGCGGGCACCGCGGTCGGGCTGGAAGCCCTCGTCCCGCTGCTGACCAAGCGCGCCGTGGACGAAGCCGTCCGCGGCTCCACCGGGAGCCTGCCCTGGATCGTCGGCGCGCTGCTCGGCCTGGGGCTGTTCCGCTTCGGCGCGGCCTTCGTCCGCCGCTACAGCGCGGGCCGGCTCGCCCTCGACGTGCAGCACGACCTGCGCCGCGCCGTGTTCGGCGCGGTGCAGCGCCTCGACGGCGGCAAGCAGGACGCGATGCGCACCGGCCAGGTCGTGTCCCGGTCCATCAGCGACCTGCAGCTGATCAACGCGCTGCTGTCCATGCTGCCGATGGCGCTGGGCTCGCTGGTGCTCGGCGTCATCGCCCTCGGGGCCATGCTGTGGCTGTCACCGCTGCTGACCGTGGTCTCGCTGATCGTGGCGCCGCTGATCGCCGTGGTCTCCGCCCGCAGCAAGAAGACGCTGTTCCCCGCGACCTGGTCGGCGCAGCAGCGCGCCGCCGAGATCGCCCAGCAGGTCGAGGAGAACGTCACCGGCGTCCGCGTGGTCAAGGGCTTCGGGCAGCAGGCCCGCGAAGTCCGGGCGCTGGAGTCCCGCGCCCGGCGGCTGTTCGCCGAGCGGCTGCGGGCCGCGCGCATGACGTCCCTGCCCGCGGCGAGCCTGTCCGCGCTTCCCTCGGCCGGGCAGATCGGCGTGCTCGGCCTCGGCGGCTGGATGGCGCTGCAGGGACAGGTCAGCCTGGGCACGTTCGTCGCCTTCGCCGGCTACGTGTCGATGCTGGCCGGACCCGCGCGGATGCTGTCCAGCATCATCATCCAGACCCAGCTGGCCCGGGCGGGCGTGGAGCGCATCCACGAGATCATCGACTCGCAGCCGGAGGTCACCGACCGACCCGGCGCGGTCGACCTGCCGGACGGACCGCTCGAGGTCCGGCTCGACGGCGTCACCTTCGGCTACACCCGCGACCAGCCGGTGCTGCGCGACGTGTCGCTGCGGGTGCGCCCCGGCGAGACCCTGGCGCTGGTGGGGCCTGCGGGCTCCGGCAAGTCCACCGTCTCGCTGCTGCTCCCCCGCTTCTACGACCCGCACGGTGGCGCGCTGCGCCTCGGCCCGCCCGGCGAGGGCGACCGCGATCTGCGCGACCTGCGCCTGGCCTCGCTGCGCTCGGCGGTGGGCGTGGTGTTCGAGGAGGCGTTCCTGTTCTCGGACTCGGTGCGCGGCAACATCGCCTACGGGCGGCCGGAGGCCACCGACGCCGAGGTCCGCGCCGCGGCCGAGGCCGCCGAGGCGCACGAGTTCATCAGCGCCCTGCCCGAGGGCTACGACACGGTCGTCGGCGAACGCGGGCACACCCTCTCGGGCGGGCAGCGCCAGCGCGTGGCCCTGGCCCGCGCGCTGCTGTCCGACCCGCGCGTGCTCATGCTCGACGACGCCACCTCGGCGGTCGACCCGACGACGGAAGCGGCCATCCACAGCACGCTGCGCTCGGTCATGCGCACGCGGGCGACGCTGCTCGTGGCGCACCGCCGGTCCACGCTGGCCCTCGCCGACCGGATCGCCGTGCTCGACGCGGGCCGCGTCGTCGACGTGGGCACGCAGGAGGAGCTCCAGCAGCGGTGCTCGCTGTTCCGCTCGCTGCTCGCCTCCCCGCACGGCGCGCTCGACGCGCGCCACGACCAGGACGCCGCGGGCCTCGACGAGCCGGGGCCGGACGGGACGACGCCGCGGTTGTGGCCGGAACCGGAACCGGACGAGACCGTCGAGGCCGTCCGGGCCGCGGGTGCGGCCGGGGCCGGGGGCTCCTCCGGGCACGGCGCGCCGGGGGCGGACGGGCACTCCACCGAGGAGCTGGAGCGGGGGCTGCGCCGCCTGCCCGCGGCCACCGACGAGCCGCGGCTGCCCGGTGCCGACCCGACGGCCCCCGACCCGCACTTCCGCCTGAGCCGCACGCTGCGCCTGGTCCGGTGGGGGCTGCTGCTGACCGTGCTGCTCGTCGCCGCCGACGCGCTGACAGCGGTGGCGCTGCCCTCGCTGGTGCGCGTGGGCATCGACGACGGGGTCACCAGCGGCAACGCGGACGTGGTGTGGCTGGTCACCGCGATCGGGGCGGTGCTCGTGGCGGCGGGCTGGCTGTTCGTCAAGCTGCAGACGGTCGCGGCCTCGCGCGCCGGGGAGACCCTGCTGTACACGTTGCGGCTGCGCAGCTTCGCCCACCTGCAGCGGCTCGGGCTCGACTACTACGAGCGGGAGCTCGGCGGGCGGATCATGACGCGGATGACCACCGACGTCGACGCGCTGTCGACGTTCCTGCAGACCGGTCTGGCCACGGCGGTGGTCAGCCTGTTCACGCTGGTGGGCATCGCGGTCGCGCTGCTGGTCACGAACCTGGAGCTGGCGCTGGTGGCCATGGCGGTGCTGCCGGTGCTGGTGGTGGCCACGGTGATCTTCCGCCGGCTGTCCTCGGTGGCCTACGCGGAGGCCCGCGAGCGGGTGAGCACGGTCAACGCGGACATGCAGGAGAACGTGGCCGGGCTGCGGGTCGCCCAGTCGCACGGCCGGGAGAAGCACTCGGCCAGGCAGTTCTCGCGGCGCAGCGACGCCTACCGCCGCTCCCGCCTGCGGGCGCAGCGCTACATCGCCACGTACTTCCCGTTCGTGGCGTTCCTGTCCGAGGTGGCCCAGGCGGTCGTGCTCGGCGTGGGCGCGACGCGGGTGGCCGCGGGCGAGATGACGGCCGGGGTGCTCGTGGCGTTCATGCTGTACCTGACCCAGTTCTTCTCCCCGATCCAGCAGCTGTCCGGCGTGTTCGACCAGTACCAGCAGGCGAGCGTGGGCCTGCGGCGCATCGGCGAGCTGCTGCGCACCCCGACGTCCGTCCCGCGGCCGCGGGACCCGGTGCCCGTGCCGGAGCAGTTGCGCGGCGAGATCGAGCTGCGCGGGGTGTCCTTCCGCTACCCGGGCAGCTCGGAGGAGGCGCTGCGCGAGGTGTCGCTGCACGTCTCCCCCGGCGAGACGGTGGCGTTCGTGGGGGCCACCGGTGCGGGCAAGTCCACGCTGATCAAGCTGCTCGCCCGCTTCTACGACCCTACCGCGGGCGCGGTGCTCGCCGACGGGGTGGACGTGCGGCGCTACGACCCGGACGCCTTCCACCGGAGGACGGCGATCGTGCCGCAGGAGGGGCACCTGTTCTCCGGGGAGGTCGCCGACAACATCGCCTACGGGCGGCCCGGCGCACCCGCCGCGCGGATCGAGGGCGCCGCTCGCGACGTGGGCGCGCTGCCCGGCATCGCGCAGCTGCGGCGCGGCTTCCGCCAGCGGACCGGGGAGCGCGGCAGGGAGCTCTCGGCGGGCCAGCGGCAGCTGGTGGCGCTGGCCCGGGCCGAGCTCGTGGAACCCGACGTGCTGCTGCTGGACGAGGCCACGGCCGCGCTGGACCCGGCCACGGAGGCGCTGGTGACCGACGCGAGCAGGCGCGTGACGCAGCGGCGCACGACGTTCCTGGTGGCGCACCGGCTGGCCACGGCGGCGCGGGCGGACCGCATCGTCGTGGTCGCCGGCGGCCGGATCGCCGAGCAGGGCACGCACGAGCAGCTGCTGCGGCGGCGGGGGCGGTACGCGCAGCTGTGGCGCTCCTCCGGCAGCGACACCGCCGGAGCCGGCGAGGAGGCCGCGGACGAGTCCCACATCGCGTAGCCGGGGACTCGGCAGCCGGGACTCGGGATCCCGCGGATCGGCTGTTGAGGGCGGGTGGATGGGGGTGGCTGGGAGGAACCTCCGGCGTCGCCTCGCTGCGGGTCCCGGCGCGCCGGCACGTCCGAGGCGGAAGCAGTACTCCGAACGGGTGCTGGACCGATTCCGGCGGGCATGTGCGCCCCTCACCCGAGCGGAGGCCCGGCTCACACCGGTGCGCTGTTGAAACCCCTCCCCCAGAATGGCCGATAATCGGGCACCAGCGCGTACCAGCAGCCGACGTGATCGAGGTCATGCGCAGGATTCGCACAGCAGACGGCTCCCCGTCGCGGCTCCGCGAGGCGGAGAACGGCGCAACCCGACACGTCCCGTTTCCTGAACGATTCCGTCGGCACCACCCGGCCCCGGTGGCCGCGGTGTGACACGCACCCGGATCGGACCGTTAGCCTGGTACGTGAGTGTCTGTCAATCCCGAGCATATGGATCGAGGCGAACGCCAGCCGTGTCCAGCAGCAGCCCTGCGTCACAGTTCGGCCCCAATGAGTGGTTGATCGAGGAGATGTACGAGCAGTACCTCCGCGATCCCGCCTCCGTAGACTCTGCGTGGCACGAGTTCTTCGCTGACTACAAGCCGGGCCAAGCATCCACCGAGAAATCCGCCGGCCAAGCCGCGGCCAGCGCTTCGGCAACGCAGCAAAGCGCGCAGACCGCGACAGCGACCGCCGCCAGCACGGGGACGAACGGTCAGGTTCCCTCGACGTCGACGACCTCCGGTCCGGCCGACTCCGGTGCGGCCGGCAGCACCGGCTCGACGGGCACGTCGACCGACGGCCGCAAGCCCGCCGACCAGTCGGCCCGGACCGCCCCGTCCGCGGCGTCGAGCGAATCCGCATCCCCCTCCCAGTCCGCGGCGTCCCAGTCCGCGACATCCCAGCCCGCGGCGTCCCAGTCCGCGACATCCCAGCCCGCGGCGTCCCAGTCCGCGGCGAAGCCCTCGCCCACCGAGGCGGCCAAGGCCGCACCGGTGAAGGAGGCCCCGGCCGGCGAAGATGTGCAAACCCTGCGCGGTCCGGCCGCCGCGATCGCCAAGAACATGGACCAGTCGCTGACCGTGCCCACCGCGACCAGCGTGCGGGCGGTTCCGGCGAAGCTCCTGTTCGACAACCGGATCGTCATCAACAACCACCTCAAGCGCAACAAGGGCGGCAAGGTCTCGTTCACGCACCTGATCGGCTACGCGCTGGTGCGCGCGCTGCGGGACTTCCCGAACATGAACCGCCACTACGGCGAGGACGCCAAGGGCAAGCCCGCCGCGATCACCCCCGAGCACGTCAACCTGGGCCTGGCGATCGACATGCCCGGCAAGGACGGCTCGCGCAACCTCGTCGTGGCCTCCATCAAGGGCTGCGAGGAGATGAGCTTCCAGCAGTTCTGGCAGGCCTACGAGGACATCATCCGCAAGGCCCGGAACAACCAGCTCACCGCCGAGGACTTCGCCGGCACGACGATCTCGCTGACGAACCCGGGCCCGTCCGGCACGAACCACTCGGTGCCGCGGCTGACCAAGGGGCAGAGCGCCATCATCGGCGTGGGCGCGATGGACTACCCGGCCGAGTTCCAGGGCGCCAGCGAGAAGACCCTCATCGACATGGGGATCAGCAAGATCGTCACGCTGACCTCCACCTACGACCACCGGGTCATCCAGGGCGCCGAGTCCGGCGAGTTCCTGCGCAAGATGCACGAACTGCTCCTCGGCGAGGACGGGTTCTACGACGAGGTCTTCGCCTCGCTGCGCATCCCGTACGAGCCGGTGCGCTGGACCCAGGACATCCCCGAGGGCGCGGTCGACAAGACCGCGCGGGTGCTGGAGCTCATCGACGCCTACCGCACCCGCGGCCACCTCATGGCCGACATCGACCCGCTCAACTACCGCCAGCGGCGGCACGAGGACCTCGACGTCCTCTCGCACGACCTGACCCTGTGGGACCTCGACCGCGAGTTCGCGGTCGGCGGTTTCGCCGGTCAGGAGTACATGAAGCTGCGGGACGTGCTCGGTGTGCTGCGCGACTCCTACTGCCGCTCGGTCGGCGTGGAGTACATGCACATCCTCGAGCCGGACGAGCGGGAGTGGATCCAGCAGCGGGTGGAGAAGCCCCACCACAAGCCGGACCAGAGCGAGCAGAAGTACATCCTGTCCAAGCTCAACGCCGCCGAGGCGTTCGAGACGTTCCTGCAGACGAAGTACGTCGGGCAGAAGCGCTTCTCCCTCGAGGGCGCGGAGACCGTCGTCCCGCTGCTGGACTCGGTGCTCGACGCCTCGGCCGAGCACGAGCTGGACGAGGTCGTCGTCGGCATGCCGCACCGCGGGCGGCTGAACGTGCTCGCCAACATCGTCGGCAAGCCGATCTCGCAGATCTTCCGCGAGTTCGAGGGCAACCTCGACCCCGGCCAGGCGCACGGCTCGGGTGACGTGAAGTACCACCTCGGCGCCGAGGGCAAGTACTTCCGCATGTTCGGCGACGGCGAGACGAAGGTCTCGCTGACCTCCAACCCCTCGCACCTCGAGGCGGTCAACCCGGTGCTCGAGGGCATCGTCCGCGCCAAGCAGGACATCCTCGACAAGGGCAACGACGGCTTCACCGTCCTGCCGGTCCTGCTGCACGGCGACGCCTCGTTCGCCGGCCAGGGCGTGGTCGCCGAGACGCTGAACCTGTCGAAGCTGCGCGGGTACCGCACCGGCGGCACCATGCACGTCATCGTCAACAACCAGGTCGGCTACACCACCGCGCCGGAGTACGGCCGGTCGAGCAAGTACTGCACCGACGTGGCCAAGACGATCGGCGCGCCGGTGTTCCACGTCAACGGCGACGATCCGGAGGCCTGCGTCTGGGTCGCCCGGCTGGCCGTGGAGTACCGCCGCGCGTTCGGCAAGGACGTCGTCATCGACATGGTCTGCTACCGCCGCCGCGGCCACAACGAGGGCGACGACCCGTCGATGACCCAACCGCGGATGTACGACGCGATCGACCAGATGCGCAGCGTCCGCAAGGTCTACACCGAGTCGCTCATCGGCCGCGGCGACATCACCGTGGACGAGGCCGAGACCGCGCTGAAGGACTACGCCAGCCAGCTGGAGCACGTGTTCAACGAGGTGCGCGAGCTGGAGAAGCAGCCGCCGGAACCGAGCCCCTCGGTGGAGTCCGAGCAGCAGGTGCCCACGGGGCTGTCCACGGCGATCTCCCGGGAGACGCTGGAGCACATCTCCGACTCGCAGACCGAGCTGCCCGCGGGCTTCACCCCGCACCCGCGCGTGAAGCCCGTGCTGGAGCGCCGCTCCAAGATGGGCCGCGAGGGCGGCATCGACTGGGCCTTCGGCGAGCTGCTCGCGTTCGGCTCGCTGGCCGTGGAGGGCCGCCCGGTGCGGCTGGCCGGCCAGGACTCGCGGCGCGGCACGTTCGGCCAGCGGCACTCGGTGCTCATCGACCGCAAGAGCGGTGAGGAGTACACGCCGCTGCAGAACCTCTCCGCCGACCAGGCGAAGTTCCTCGCCTACGACTCGGCGCTGTCCGAGTTCGCCGCCGTCGGCTTCGAGTACGGCTACTCCGTGGCCCACCCGAACGCCCTGGTGGCCTGGGAGGCGCAGTTCGGCGACTTCTTCAACGGTGCGCAGCCCATCATCGACGAGTTCGTCTCCTCCGGTGAGGCCAAGTGGGGGCAGCGCTCCGACGTGGTGCTGCTGCTGCCGCACGGCCACGAGGGCCAGGGCCCGGACCACAGCTCGGCGCGCATCGAGCGGTGGCTGCAGCTGTGCGCCGAGGGCTCGATGACCGTGGCGCTGCCGTCGACCCCGGCGAACTACTTCCACCTGCTGCGCCGGCACGCCCTCGACGGCATCCACCGGCCGCTGGTGGTGTTCACGCCGAAGTCGATGCTGCGCATGAAGGCGGCGACGAGCCCGGTGGAGGACTTCACCGAGGGCAAGTTCACCTCCGTGCTGGACGACCCGGCGCAGCCGGACCCCGCGCAGGTGCGGCGCGTGGTGATGTGCTCCGGCAAGCTCTACTACGAGCTGGCCGCCCACCGCGACAAGCAGGGCATCACCGACACGGCGATCGTGCGGTTGGAGCAGCTCTACCCGCTGCCGCACCGCAAGATCGGCAAGATGCTGGAGCGCTACTCCAACGCCGACGTGGTCCGCTGGGTGCAGGAGGAACCGGCCAACCAGGGTGCGTGGCCGTTCCTCGGCCTGTCCCTGCCGGAGCTGTTCCCCGAGCTGCAGGGCAAGCTGCAGCGGGTGTCGCGGCGTCCGATGGCCGCCCCGGCCACCGGTCTGGCGAAGGTGCACGAGGTCGAGCAGACCGAGGTCGTGCAGAACGCCTTCGCCTGACCCGCACCGCACCGCCGCCGAGCCCCGCGCTGCGCGGCGGGTGATGCGACCGCACGGGCCGCCGGTCACCGCGACCGGCGGCCCGTTCCACGTCGGGCGACCGGTTCCCCCCGCGGACTCCCCCGGAGCCTGTTCCTGAACCTCCTCCGTTGCGAGCGGGGTTCAGCGTGGATGCCTCGCGAGGCGGAGGAGGGCGGCGTGGCGGAGCCACGTCAACCGACGACAACGCTGCGAGGCGCCGCGCTGGCCCCGCGCAGCAGGTACGCGAGGTCGAGGAACGGGCCCTCAGTCCCGGTCCAGCACGTGCGCCAGCTGCGCCCGCGAGGTGATGTCGAGCTTCGGGAAGACCTTGTACAGGTGGTAGCCCACGGTCCGCGGGCTCAGCGCCAGCTTCGCCGCGATCTGCCGGTTCGTCATCCCCTCCGCCGCCAGCAGCGCGATCTCCCGCTCCTGCGGGGTCAGCGGGGCCCCGGGGTCCGACTGGTGCGTCTCGCCGGAGGCGCGCAGCTCCGCGTGCGCCGCCCGGCGCCACTCCTCCGCCCCGAGCCGCTCGAAACGCCCCTCCGCGGCGCGCAGGTACGCGCGGGCCCGCTGCTCCTGCTTCCTGCGGCGCAGCCACGCCCCGTAGCGCAGCTCCACCCGCCCGGTGCACAGCACCCGACCGCTGTCCGCGGCCAGCTCCAGGGCCCGGGCGTACCACTCGTCCGCGTCATCGCCGGCGAGGAGGGCCCGGCACAGCGCCAGGTCCTGCCGCGCCCACGCGGCCGCGCCGCGCTCCACCCAGCCCGCGAAATCCTCCACGGCCGCCGCGGCCTCGTCCCCGGCGCCGGCGCGCACCGCCGCGTCCACGTAGTCCGCGGTGGCCAGGCGCCGCAGCGTCGCCCGCTGCGGCGTTGCCGGGTCCCGCACCGCCCACCGCAGGTGCTCGCAGGCCTCACCGGGACGCCCCCGCGTCAGCGCGGCCAGTCCGCGGACCCACGGCACCATGGCGGGTTCGCGCACGTTCGCGTCGTCCTCGCCGCAGCGCAGCGCTGCGTCCACGAGTCCGGTGCAGTGCTCCTCCGCACCGCGGGCGGCCGCGATCCACGCCCGGCACAGCAGCGAATCCGCCCGCAGCGCGTGGTGGCCGAGCTCCTCGGCCAGCTCGGCGCCGGCGACCGCGTGCTCCGCGGCCCGGTCCCAGCGCCCCAGCGCCAGCTCCGCCGCGGCGGTCTTCAGCAGCAGCAGCGCCCGCGTGCTCGGGGCGCCCAGCACCGCCTCGCTGTCCAGCAGCGCGGAGAACAACCGCGCGTAGTCCTCCTCCTCGCCGAGGAACATCGGCAGCAGCGGCGGCGGCCAGGACTTCGGGTGCAGCGCATCCGACGGGCGCGCCCACCAGGCCAGTTCGCGCAGCGCAGCGCTGTGCTCCGGCACCGGTGCGCTGTTGCCGTCGAGCACCTGCTCCAGCGCGCCGACGGCAGCGGCGAACCCGGGTTCCACGGCACCGCGCAGGCGGCGCACCGCCCGGTGCAGCGAATCCACCGACACCGTGTTCCACCCGGCGTTGATGACGGTGACCAGCAGCCGGAACGCGTGCTCCGCCCCGCCCGGCTCCGGGTCGGGTTCGGTGGGGAGCAGCCACCAACCGCGGGTCCACGAGTCGCGGAAACCGTGGATGACCGCGCGGATGACCGCCGCGGAGGTGCGCGCGTCCGCGCCGCGCGGCTCCGCGCGGTCGAGCAGGCGCAGCGCGTGCTCGCTGTAACCCGCCAGCCAGGCGAGTTCGGCGGCGATGATGCGGTAGCGGTCGCGGTCGGACCGCTCGGCGGCCAGTTCGGTCGCGCGCACCGCCGCGGCGTGGGCGTCCAGCAGGTGGCCGCCGCGCGCCAGCGGCACGGTCGCCGCGGCCAGTTCGGTCGCCGCCCGCTCCGGCGCGCGCACCGCCCCCGCCAGGGCGCGGGCGCGGGCGACCGGCCACTCGTCGGCGTCGAGCGCGCGCACCAGGGCGCTGCAGACCCGCTCGGTCTCGGCGGTGGTCCCCGCGTGGCGCACCGCGGCGGCGGTCAGCGGTTCCGCCCATTCGGCCCCGCGCACCACGCCGGCGCGTTCGGCCGGCGCCAGCTCGTCCGGTCCCAGCCCGAACTCCGCCGCCGCCCGCGCGCACGCGCCGTACTCGGGCGGGCCGTGCGCCAGCAGCAGCAACCAGGTGCGCGCGGACCCGTCGAGCACGTCCCAGTCGGGGGCGAACACGGCGCGCCCGGCCGGGCCGAGCCGGACCTGCCGGGGCAGCGGCGCGGACCCGGCGAGTTCGGCCTCGCCCAGCTCCGCGGCGAACTCCCGCAGCACCAGCGGGTTCCCGCGGGCCAGGCGCAGCATCTCGGTGCGCACCGCCGGTCTCGCCGCGGGCACGATCCCCGCGGCCCCGGATTCGTCCACTCCGGACAGATCGCGGCGCGGCAGTCGGGCCAGCCCGGCGGGCAGCCGGGCGCGCGCGTCGGCGGCGAGCACGACCCACACGCGCCGGCCCCGCGCGCCGCGCGCGAGGTGCGCCAGCAGCTCCGCCGAGGCGCTGTCGACGCGGTGCGCGTCGTCGACGACGAGCAGCACGGGTGCGCGCTCGGCCAGCCGCTGCCGCACCGGGTCCCCGGGGCGCACCTCAGCGCCGAGCAGGGCGCCGGCCACCGCGCCGGGCGCGCGCGCCTCGGTGGGGCCGCCCGCCGCCCACAGCACCTCCGCTCCGCGGGCGGTGCGGGCGTGCTCGGCCACGTCGCGCAGCAGCGCGGTCTTGCCGACCGCCCTGCCGCCGGCGACGAGCCAACCGCCGCCGGGCGCGGCGAGCGCGTCCCGGGCGTACCGGATCTCGTCACCGAAGGTGCTCATCGCAGGACCTCCCGGGCGCACACGTTAGCCCACCCGTGCGATCTGCGGGGACCGCCGCGGTGACCAGTCATCCGACTGATGCGACCTGCCTCACCCGCGACGCAGACTGAGGACCGGGCCCGCTGGGCCCGGCAACCCGAAGACTGCCGCACGACCCGAAGACCGGAGGCCACATGACCACCGCAGCGACGCGGTATCCGGTGGGCACCAGCGAGGACGTCCCCGAAGGGGGGCGCTACGTCGTCGACGTCGCGGGCACCACCATCGGCATCTTCCGCTTCCAGGGAGCTCTCTACGCCTACGAGAACCGGTGCCCGCACCAGGGCGGGCCGGTGTGCCAGGGGCGGCTCGTCTCCCGCGTCCGCGAAGTGCTCGACGACGAGCGGCGCAGCCGGGGCATGGACTTCGACGAGGACGAGCTGCACATCGTCTGCCCCTGGCACGGCTTCGAGTACGACGTCACCACCGGCAGCCACCCGGGCAAGCAGCAGATCCGCCTGCACGACGTCCCGGTCGCCGAGGAGGAGGGCCGCGTTTATGTCACCGTCTGAATCCGGCTCCGCGCCGGCGTCCGAGTTCGGCGAGCTGTGCCGCCGGGTGCGCGACGGAGCCGACGAGCTCCTCCGCACCGGCGGGGTGGCCGACGTCCCGGCGGAGGACCTGCGCGCGCTCGTCAGCGCGGCCACGCGGCTGTACGCCACGGCCAACGAGGACGCCGACGAGGCGACTCCCCCGCTCGAGGACGGCGTGAGCACCACCGAAGCGGTCGTGCTCGCCACCGCGCTGCTCAAGGCCCAGGACCTCAACCCGTTCGACCTCGCGCTGTGGTTCTCCCGCAGCCGCACGGCCGGCTGACCGGTGCAAGGAGGAGCCGTGACCGACGCGAACACCGCGCAGCCGCGCGCGACGCAGGAGATCACCACCCGCACCGACTCGCGGGAGATCCTGGCCAACGCCCGCCTGGACACCGAGCGGTACGGGCTGGACGACTACTTCATCGTCGACGTGGACTCGCACCACGTCGAACTCGACTCGTGGCCGCAGATCATCGAGCGCATCGAGGACCCGGTGCTGCGCGACAGCGGCCAGCAGATGATGCGGAACTGGCCGAACGCGAGCAACGTCGCGCTGAGCAACCACCCCCCCGGGTTGACCCAGCAGGACGTCAGCGGCCGGATCCTGCACCAGGCCAGCCTCGCCGAGCCGGTGACGGACGAGGAGGTGCACCGGGACGTCACGCTGGTCCGCCGCGCGATGGACGCGATGAGCATCAACGTCCAGGTCGTGTTCCCGCAGCCGATGCTGGAAGTCGGGCTGCACCCGCAGCAGTCGGTGGCCACCCAGCTGATGAAGGCCTACAACAGCTGGTTCACCGAGACGATCCTGTCCGCGGACGGCCGGATCAAGACGATGCTGGGGTTGCCGTTCGACGATCCGGACGCCTCGTTGGAGACCATCCGGGAGTACGCCGACCACCCGGGCGTGATCGGCTTCCTGGTCACCAGCCAGCGCTCGGTGCGGGTGCACCAGAACTCCTACATGAAGGTCTACGCCGAGCTCGAGCGGCGCGGGATGCCGATCGGCTTCCACGCCGGGCCGAACCAGGGCGACTCGATGACCTCGATGATGAACCGGTTCCTCTCGGCCCACGCGCTGTCGTTCGCCACCTGCAACATGACGCACCTGACGAACTGGGTCATCAACGGCATCCCGGAGCGCTTCCCCGAGCTGAAGACGATCTGGATCGAGAGCGGGCTGGCCTGGATCCCGTTCCTGATGCAGCGGCTGGACCACCAGTACCTGATGCGCCAGTCCGACGCCCCGCTGCTGACCAAGCTGCCCAGCGACTACATGCGCGAGATGTACTACACCTCCCAGCCGATGGAGATCACCGACATGTCGCTGCTGGAGAGCACCTTCAAGGCGATGGACGCCGAGCACACGCTCATGTACTCCTCGGACTGGCCGCACTGGGACTTCGACGTGCCGGGCCGGATCATGGGCATCCCGTTCCTGTCCGAGCGGGGCAAGCAGAACATCCTCGGGGAGAACGCGCGCAAGGTCTTCAACCTGTGAACCGGCGTAGCCTCCCGGGAGAACGGTGCGCATGCCGGCGTTGCGTGCGCATCACGCACATCGCTGAGACGACCGGGCCGAGCGGCCCGGGGAAGTGGGTGTCATGGCGCCGCTGACGAAGCAGCTGTTGATCGCCGGTGCGCAGCGCCCCGCCGAGGGGCGGCGCACGGAGCAGGACATCAACCCCTACACCGGCGAGGTCTACGCGGAGGTGGCCGCCGCGTCGACCGCCGACGCCGCGGCGGCCGTCGACGCGGCGGAGGCCGCGTTCACCGAGTGGTCCCGCTCCGACATCGCCACCCGGCGCGGGGTGTTCCTCCGCGCCGCCGAACTGCTGGAGCAGCGCACCGAGCAGGCCTGCGACCTGCTGGCGCAGGAGGTCGGCGGCACCCGCCCCTGGGCGATGTTCAACGCCGCGCTGGCCGCGGACGTCCTCCGGGAGGCCGCCGGCGGCCTCACCGCCCCGCGCGGTGAGGTGCTGGCCGGTTCCGACCCCGGCGAGTGGAGCTTCGCGGTGCGCCAGCCGGCCGGCGTGGTCGCCGCGTTCGCCCCGTGGAACGCCCCGCTGATCCTGGGCGCGCGCTCCTTCGCGGCCGCGTTGGCGGCGGGCAACACGGTGGTGCTCAAGCCCAGCGAGGAGGCGCCGATCTCCGCCGGACTGTTCCTCGCCGAGGTCATGCACGAGGCGGGGCTGCCGGACGGCGCGCTCAACGTGGTCACCAACGCCCGCGAGGACGGCGCCGAGGTGGGTGGTGCGCTCATCGCCGACCGCCGGGTGCGCCGGGTGAACTTCACCGGCTCGACGGGCGTGGGCCGCGCGATCGGGGTGCAGGCCGCGCAGCACCTCAAACCCGCCGTGCTGGAGCTCGGCGGCAAGAACTCGATCCTCGTGCTCGACGACGCCGACGTGGACTACGCCGTCGACGCGGTGGCCTTCGGCTCGTTCATGAACGCCGGCCAGATCTGCATGTCCGCCGACCGCGTGCTCGTCCCCGCCGACCGGGTCGAGGACTTCGCCGAGCGCTTCGCCAAGAAGGTGCGGGGGCTGGCCACCGGCGACCCGACCGACCCGGGCACGGTCATCGGCCCGCTGGTCAACCGCTCGGCCGCCGACCGGGTCGCCGAGCTCGTCGCGGACGCGGTGGAGCACGGCGCGGTGGTGCACTGCGGCGGCGGGCAGGCCGAGGGCACGGTGTACCCGCCGACGGTGCTGAGCAACGTCACCCCGCAGCAGCGGATCTACGCCGAGGAGATCTTCGGGCCGGTCACCACGGTGCTCGGCTACGACTCGGAGGAGACCGCGATCGACGTCGTCAACGACACGCCGTACGGGCTGTCGGCCGGCGTGATCACCGAGGACACGCGCCGCGGCTGGTCGGTGGCCCAACGCCTGCACACCGGGATCGTGCACATCAACGACCAGTCGGTCGGCGACCAGCCGCAGGCGCCGTTCGGCGGGGTGAAGGACTCCGGCTACGGGCGCTTCGGCGGCCGGCACGGCGTCGAGTCGTTCACCGACACCCGGTGGATCACCTTCCGCGAGGACCACGCCCAGTACCCGTTCTGAGCCCGCGGGCCTCCAGCACCCCGAGCCGACGGGCCCGCCGAGCCGGCGACCTTCGAGCGGTCACCCGGTGCCGCCGAACCGGCGGGCCCGCCGAGCCGGCGACCTTCGAGCGGTCACCCGGTGCCGCCGAACCGGCGGGCCCCGTTGGCGAGCACCTCGCTCCCCGGAGCCGGGCCGCCCGGTCAGCGGGGCCGTCGAGCAGTCAGCCGGGGCCGTCGAACAGGGAACCCACCGCCTCGGACAGCGCCCCGGCCACGTCGGGGACGTGGCGGTGCTGGCCGCCGCGGACCACGCACCGCCCGTCGACGTACACGTGCCGGACGTCGTCGCCGCGGGCGACCGCCGGAACCTCCGCGACGGGCACCCCGGCGTGCCGCACGCCCAGCTCCAGCACGACGAAATCGGCGCGGGCCCCCACTTCGAGCCAGCCCACGTCGAGCCAGCCGAGGCTGCGGTGCCCGTTCTCGCCGATCGCGGCGAGCAGTTCGGTGGTGGCGAAGTGCCCGCGGGTCTCGTGGCGCAACCGCTGCAGCCCTTCCACGGTGCGCGCCTCGAGGAACGGGTCGATCACCGTGTTCGCGTCCGAACCGAGGCACAGCGGTGCGCCCGCGGTGCTGAGCGCCTCGGCCGAACCCATCCCGCCGGCCAGGTCGGTCTCGGTCGTGGGGCACAGGCACACGGTCGTGCCGCTGCTGCCGAGCAGGGCGATGTCGGCGTCGGTGACGTGCGTGGCGTGCACCGCCGTCACGTGCGGACCGAGCGCGCCCGCGTCGGAGAGCACCCGGGTGGGCGTGCGGCCGCAGGCGGCCAGGCAGTCCTTGTTCTCGGAGCGCTGCTCGGACACGTGCACGTGCAGGGGCGAGTCGGTCTCCTCCGCCCACGCGGCGACGCTCCGGATGGCCGCCGGTGGCACGGCGCGCACCGAGTGCACCGCCGCCGCCAACCGCACGGTGCGGCCGTCCGTGCTGATCCGGTCGATGCGGTCGAGCCACGCCTGGACGTCGGCGTCGGCGAACCGCCGCTGGGCCTCGCCGAGCTCCCCGTCGAAGTCACCCCGCAGGTAGCACGTGTCCAGCAGCGTCAACCGGATGCCGGTCTCCCGCGCCGCGGCGATGAGCGCCTCGCCCATCGCGTTCGGATCGGCGTAGCGCCTGCCACCGGGCGCGTGGTGCAGGTAGTGGAACTCGCCGACGCTGGTGAACCCGGCCAGCGCCATCTCGGCGAACGCTCCCCGCGCCAACCGGTGGTAGCTGTCCGGGTCGAGCTGCCCGGCGAGGTGGTGCATGGTCTCCCGCCACGTGCCGAACGCGGCCGCCGCGCCGGTGCGTCCCCGCAGCGCGCGTTGGAACGCGTGCGAGTGCGCGTTGGCCAGGCCGGGCAGCACGAGCCCGTGCAGGGGTTCGGCACCCTCCGGAGCGGGGGCCTCCGGCCGGACGGAGACGATGCGGCCCTGGTCGACCTCGCAGACGGTGGAACGGCGCGGACCGCCGGGCAGCCACGCCCACTCGCACCAGAACGTCGGCACCCCTCACCCCGCCAACCACGTCAGCACGCGGGCGAGCGCCTGCGCCCCGACCCGGCAGTCCTCGGCTTCGGCGTGCTCCTCCGGTGCGTGGCTGATCCCGGTGGGGTTGCGCACGAACAGCATGCCGGCGGATTTCTCGGCGGCGAGCACCCCCGCGTCGTGCGCGGCCCCGGAAGGCACCAGCGGGGCCTGGTCGAGCACGGTGGACAGCCTGGAGCGGAAATCCGCGTCGAAGGTGACCGCGTCCTCGTAGGACTCCTCGCTGATCTCCACCGTGGCGCCCTCGCCGTCCGCGAACTCGCCGGCCAGGTGGCTCAGCTCGCGCACGATCCCGCGGGCGTCGCGGTCGCCTGCGCCGCGCGCGTCCAGCCAGACGTCCACGCTCGAGGGGATCACGTTCGTCCCGCCCGGCGTGGGCACGAGGCGCCCCACGGTCGCCCGCCCACCGTCCACCCGGGACGCGGCGCGGCGGGCGGCCGAAACGAGGCGGGAGGCGGGCAGCATCGGGTCGCACCGCTCCTCCAGCCGCGTGGCACCGGCGTGGTTGCCCTGGCCGCGGAAGCGGAACCGCCACCGGCCGTGCGCGAGGACCGACGAGGCCACGCCCACCGGGCGCGCCAGATCCGCCAGCGCCCGGCCCTGCTCCACGTGCAGCTCGACGAAGTGGCCGATGCGGCGCAGCGCGTCCTCGTCGCGTCCGATCGCGCCGGGGTCCGCACCGAAGTCCTCGAGCACCTCGGCGAGCGCGGTGCCGTCGGCGTCGCGGAGCTTGCTCGCGTGGTCGGCGGGCAGCGCACCGGTCAGCAGCCGCGACCCGAGGCAGGGCGCGCCGAACCGGCTGCCCTCCTCCTCGGTGAACACCAGCAGCGCGATCGGCCGGCGCGGTCGCAGCTGCTCGGCGCGGAGGACGTCCGCGGCCGCCAGCGCGCTCGCCACGCCGAGCGCGCCGTCGAAGGCTCCGCCGCCCGGCACCGAGTCGAGGTGGCTGCCGGTGACCACCGCGTCGTCGCCCGGCTCGGTCAGCCAGGCCCAGATGTTCGTGTTGCGGTCGGTGGTCACGTGCATGCCGCGGGCGCGGGCCTGCGCGGTGAACCACGCGCGCAGCTCCCGCTCGGCGGGTTCGAACGCGTGCCGCGAGTAGCCGCCCCGCCGCGGGTCGGCACCGACCTCGGCGATCTCCGCCAGCAACTCGTCTGGTGTGGCCACAACGGACTCCTCTCCGCGAGAGCTCGCTTCCGGCGCGGACCCGCTCGTTCCTCCGCCGCGAGGCGCTCCCGCTCCGCACCGCGCTCGACCGGCCACCGAGCGTCGACCACCCCGGTACCAGGAACCCTGCCACACACCACCGGCGAGCGCGGTGCACCGACACCCGCCGGACCGCCTCGTCTTCACCGCGGGCCGCGGTCAGCACCGCACCCGCCGCGAAGCCGGCCCGGCGCGCGGCGGGTCAGCGGATCCCGGCGAGGAACTCCTCGGCCAGATCCCGCGGGTTGGCCTTGTCCACTTCGAGCCGCCGGTTCAGCTCCGTCAGCGTGGCCGTGTCCAACCGCGCCGAAACCCTGTTCAACG
The DNA here is from genome assembly GCF_054782015.1 of Salinifilum aidingensis. Classification (NCBI taxonomy): domain Bacteria; kingdom Bacillati; phylum Actinomycetota; class Actinomycetes; order Pseudonocardiales; family Pseudonocardiaceae; genus Salinifilum; species Salinifilum aidingensis. The sequence goes on from NZ_BAAGTH010000005.1 coordinate 230,568, forward strand.
CGGCCACCTGCCGGTCGTTCAGCACCCCCGAACGCACCAGCGGGACCACGTGCTGCGCGGGGAACATCTCGCGCGGATCGGCCAGCTCCACCAGGTCGTGCTGCCGGATCTGCGCCGAGGTGGTGAACAGGTTCGCCACCTGGACCTGGTCGGAGACCAGGGCGTCCACGGTGACCGTCGAGGACTCCACCGCGCGGATCTCGGCGAACCGGCACCCGTACTCCTCGGCGATCGTGTCGGCCCACCGCGACTTCCACTCCGCGGGAGCGGCGAGCACCATCCGCCCGCAGCGCGGCCCGAGCTCCTCCAGCGAGTGGATGCCCTGCGCAGCGGTTTCCCGCGATACGGTGAGCACGTCGGAGTTCTCCGCCGGGGACTGCCGCAGCACCCGCAACCCCCGCGGAAGCTCCCGCGACAGCGCGGCGTAGACCGGAGCGCTGGCGGTCGCCCCGGCCCCGGGATCGACGTACTCGAGCAGGTTCCCCGTGTACTCGGGCATCACCGCGAGCTCGCCCTGGCGGACGGCGGGCACGGAGAACTCGCGGGCGCCGATGCGGGGACGCGTCTGCACGTCGACACCGGTCTCGGCCAGCGCCTCGGCGTAGATGTTCATCAGCAGCTCGCTCTCGGCGAAGTCCGCCGAGCCCACCACGAGCGTGCCGTCGGAGCTGTTGCTGGCCCGCAACGGGTCGTGCCCGGCGCAGCCGGAGAGCGCGAGCACCGCCGCGGCCAGGCATCCGATCAAGCGCTTCACGGGCGGACCCCCTTCGCGCGCACCGGCCGGGCCAGGCCGGTGGACCGCCGGTCGCCCCGGGTCGCGACCACCAGGCCCCGCGGCACGCACAGCCGCGTCAGGCCGGCCAGCACCAGGTCGAGGACCACGGCGAGCACGGCGATCGCGATCGCGGCCGCCGCCATCTGCGCGTAGTCGCTGATCTTCAGACCGTCCAGCAGCAACCGCCCCAGCCCGCCGAGGCCGACGTAGGCCGCGACGGCCGCCGTGGCGACGACCTGCAGCATCGCGCTGCGCACCCCGCCGAGGATCAGCGGCGTCGCGTTCGGCAGCCGCACCTGCCAGAGGCGCTGCAGCGGGGTCATCCCCATGCCCTTGGCCGCGTCGACCGCATCCGCCGGCGTGCTGCTCACCCCGGTGTAGGTGCCGGCCAGGACCGGGGGCACCGCCAGGACCACCAGCCCGGCCAGGGCGGGGCCGGTGCCCAGGCCGAACACCAGGACCAGCAGGGTCACCAACCCCAACGTGGGCAGGGCGCGGATCGCGTTGCTCGCCCCGAGGACGAACACCCCGCCCCTGCCGGTGTGCCCCAGGTAGACGCCGAGGGGCACGGCGACGGCCGAGGCGGCCAGCACCGCGAGCACGCAGTAGTACAGGTGCAGCAGGGCCTGCGCCGGGACCCCGTCCGGGCCGCGCCAGTGCTCCGGGGCGGCCAGCCACGCCCAGAGTTCGCCGATCATCCGCCGTCCCTCCCGGATCCGCCCGCGCACCGGGCCCACGGGGTGAGCACCCGCCGCACCGCGACCAGCACCAGGTCCACGACCAGCGCCAGCAGCACGACGCCGAGGATGCCGATGACGATCTGCACCAGGTAGTCGCGCTGGTACCCGTCGGTGAACAGCCGGCCGAGCCCGCCGACGCCCACGAGCGCGCCGACGCTGACCAGGCTGATGTTGCTGACCGACGCCACCCGCACCCCGGGGGCCAGCACGGGCAGCGCCAGGGGCAGCTCCACCGCGAAGAACCGCCGCACCGGCCGGTACCCCAGTGCCGTGGCGGCGGAGAGCACGTGCGCGGGCACGGCCTCCAGCGCGTCCACCACGGGGCGGAGGAGCAGCGCCGCGGTGTACAGGCCCAGCGCCAGCACCACGTTGACCGGGGAGAGCAGCGGGGTGCCCACGATGCCGGGGATGAGCACGAACAGCGCCAGCGACGGGATCGTGTACACGGCGTTGGCCGCGGCCTGCAGCGGACCGCGCAGCCACGGCGTGCGCAGCGCGAACCGCCCGAGCGGCACGGCCACCAGCAGGCCGAGCAGCAGCGGGAGCAGGGCCAGGTAGGCGTGCTCGACCAGTTGCGCGCCGAGCATCTCGCGGTTGCTCGGGCTGCTGAAGAAGTGCGCCAGCGCCTCGATCACCGCGCGCCTCCGGAAACGGGCCGCCGCTGGTCCAGCACGTCGAGCACGTGCCGGGCGGTCACCACTCCCACGTAGCGCCCCGCCTCGTCGACGACCACGCCCAGACCGGACGGCGAGGACAGCGCCGCGTCCAGCGCCCCCCGCAGCGGGGTGCGCTCGGTGTACAACGAGCCGCCCGCCACGAGGTGCTGCTCGGTGAGAGCGGTGCCGGCAGGCGCGTCCGGGGCGAGCCAGCCGCGCGGGCGGTCGTCGCCGTCCAGGGCGAGCCGCCACTGCGGGCTCGGGCGCACCGGGTGTCCGATGCGGACGGTCGCGGCGCGTTCCGGCGCGACGCCGTCGGGTTCCACGAAGGACAGCCGGCGGAAACCGCGGTCCCTGCCGACGAACGAGTCCACGAAGTCGTCGGCCGGTTCGGCCAGCAGCGCGTCCGGCGCGGCGCACTGGGCGAGCCGCCCGCCCTGGCGCAGCACCGCGACGCGGTCCCCGAGCCGGACCGCTTCGTCGATGTCGTGCGTGACGAACAGGACCGTCTTGTGCAGCTCGTCCTGCAGCCGGCGCAGTTCGTCCTGCAGCGACTCGCGCACGATCGGGTCGACCGCGCTGAACGGTTCGTCCATCAGCAGCACCGGCGGATCGGCCGCCAGGGCGCGCGCCACGCCGACGCGCTGCTGCTGCCCTCCGGACAGCTGCGCCGGGTAGCGGTCGCCGAGCTCGGCGGGCAGCCCCACCAGTTCCAGCATCTCGGTGGCCCGGCGCCGCGCCCGCCGCCGCGTCAGCCCGGCGAGCACCGGCACCGTCCCCACGTTGTCCAGCACCGTGCGGTGCGGGAACAGCCCGGCCTGCTGGATGACGTAGCCCATGCCGCGCCGCAGCGCGGCCGGATCGCGCTCGCGCACGTCCAAGCCGTCGACGGCCACCACCCCGGAGGACGGTTCGATCATCCTGTTGACCGTCCGCAGCAGGGTGGTCTTGCCGCAACCGGACGGTCCCACCAGAACCGTGATCTCGCCCGCAGCGGCGGTCAGGTCCAGATCCGCGACGGCGACCGTGCCGTCGCGGTACTCCTTGCTCACGGCCCGGAACTCGATCACGCGGGTTCCTCCTGGATCTCCGGCGCCCACCGCTGCCGCGGGGGCGGTGCGAGCTGCTTTCCGCCACGGGACGGGAGAACACCCTAGTTCGCCCGGGCTGCGCGTGCGACGTTTCGGAGCCGACGCGTGATCACCCGCACCCGCCGTGCGCCGACGTGCGAGCGGCGTCGGGCTCGTAAGCTGCTCGCAATGGACTCCGCAGCACACCAGCCTGAGCGGCCCCACCGAGCGCCGGAGCGCGAGCCCGAGCCGGGCGGGCGCAGCACCTCCACCGACCCGTGCGACGCGGTCGAGGCCCGGCTCGCCGCGGCAGGGGTGCACGCCCTCGCGCTGCGCCGCGTGCTCGCGCTGCTCGCCGCGGGCGGGCGCACGCGCGCCGAACTGGTCCGGTGCACCGCCACTCCCCGGCGCACCGTGGACGAGCTGCTCGCCGCCGCGGACGGGCACCTGAGCTGCGACGGGGACGCGGTGCTCCTGCACCCCGACCAGGTGGGGCGCTACCGCGCGCGGTTCGGCCTCGACGACCCGCGGGTGGCCGGCGGACCGGCCTCGCCCGCGGCGGCGAGCGGCTCCGGGGCGGGTGCGAAGGCCGCTCCTCCCGGGGAGTCCGGAGCGACCGCGGAGGCCGCGGACGCCGCGGCGGCGGACGCTTCCGGGGCGACCGCGGAGGCCGCGGCGGGTCGTCCGGGGCAGGCCGGCGATCCGCTGGAGCTGCTGCGCGGGTTCATCACCGCGGGGCCGCCTCCCGACCGGGAACTGGACCACGTCACCGCGACGGCGGAGACCGTGCTGGCCCGCGCGCGCTGGTTGCACGGCACCTACGACCTCACCGGGGCCCGCCTGCTCTGCCTCGGCGACCACGACCTGACCTCGCTGGCGGTCGGGCTGCTCGCCCCGGAGGCGGTGATCGCCGTGGCCGATGTGGACGACCGCATCCTGCGGCACATCGACGCGACCGCTGCCGAGCACGGCCTGCCGGTGCGCACGCTGCACGCCGACCTGCGCCGAGGTTTGCCGCCCGCGCTGGAGGGGTGGGCCGACCTGGTGTTCAGCGACCCGCCGTACACGCCGGAGGGCATGGCGCTGTTCGCGGCCCGCGGGCTGGAGAGCACGGCCGGGCCGCACAGCCGCCTGCACCTGGCCTACGGGTTCAGCGAGCGCACTCCCGCCCTGGGTCACAAGGTGCAGCAGGAGCTGCTGCGGTTGGGCCTCGTGTTCACCGCGGTGCTGCCGGACTTCCACCGCTACCGCGGTGCGGAGGCCGTGGGCAGCGCCAGCGACCTGTACGTGTGCCAACCGACCTCGCGGGGGCGGCGCCAGGGTCGGCACCAGCAGGCCGCGATCTACACGCACGGCGCCCGCTCGGTGGAAGGCGGCGCGTCGGAGGTGTCGGCCGAGTTCCGCGCCCGCCTCGGCGAGCGGCTGGGCGCGGCGGTGGAGGAGTTGCGCGAGGCGGACTGGTCCCAGCCGGTCCGGGGGCGGGACCCGGTGTTCGACCTGCGCGCGGACCCGGGCGCGTGGCTGCTGCGGATGCTGCTGGCGTGCAACTCACCGCGCCTCGCCTGCGTGGTGGACAACAACCACCCGGACATCACCAGCGCCGCGGCGCAGCAGGACCTCACCGGGCTGGTCGGAGCGAAGTACGCGCTGCGGATGCTGCGCAGCTTCCCGGAGCACCGCACGGCGGTGGTGCTCGCCGAACGGGTCGGCGAGCCCTCCGCGGCGCGGGACGTGCTCAGCCGGGCGCACGGCAAGCTCGGCAACACCGTCCGCGAGGCGCTCATCGCGCACGCGGCGGAGCCGTTGACCAAGCGGCAGGCCAAGGAGCGCGCCGCCGAGCTGCTCCCCACCGCCGACGACGCGCAGCTGCGTGTCGTCGACCTGCCGCGCCACCGGATCGCCGAGCTCCTCACGTCCCTGGGCACACGCCCCTGACTTCTCTGGAACCTTTCCAGAGAGCGCGATTTTCATGAAAATTGCGCTCCGTCCCCACACCTCCGCGGGACAAACTGTCCCCACACGATCGAGTGTGGACACGGTTCTTGCGCGACGAGGGCTGGCGAGCAGGGGACCGCTCGGGCTTTCCGCCCCGGGGTCCGGGGAGGCTGCGGAGCGCCGCCCCGGGAGGGGAGCGCTCAGGGAGTGCCGGGGGGCGAGGACTCCGACTGCCCGTCCGGGGGCAGGCGCACCGCCGCAACGCTGTGGATCGCCTCCAGCCACAGCCGCACGCGCTCACCGTTGCTCGGGAACTCGTAGTACAGCGAGTCGCCCCGCTCCAGCACGTCGAGGTTGCGGCGGTAGTCGCGGCGGCGGTGGGCCTCGTCGCCGAGCTCCCCGGTACCGCCCTCGGAACCGAACAGGTGCACCGCGCGCGGCACGAGCCGCTGCGCGGTCTCCTCCGCCACCCACCGGGCCGCCTGCTCGGGCGTGGTGAACACGGCCTCCGGGGTGCGGGCCAGCCGGTCGGCGCGCGTGCTGGCCTCCTCAAGCCCGAGCTCGTCGCGGACTTCCACGTAGGCGTGCCACCGCACGGTGGCACCGCTGCGCCCGGTTCCGCGACTGCCCGCGGGGTCGCGGTCCTGGGGTTCGCGACCGCTCTCGCGTTCGCGGCTGTCTTCGGATTCGCGCACGCCGTTCCTCACATCCACTGCTCGGTCTGACCGCTTCCGGGGCGCGGAGAAATCACGATCATGGTGCCCCACGCCGCACCGCTGGTCGCGCGCCAGGGCAACGACTGCGGGCGCGCGCTGCGCGGGCTCGGGGAACCGCTGCCGCTCAGGGCCGTTCGCGGCCGTAGGGGCGGTGCTCGGCCTGCTGCAGCGCGCGTTGCAGGCGCGCGTCGCGCAGGGTGCGCCGCTCACCGACCGGGTCGACACCGAGCTTGCGCGCGCAGACGGGGCACACGACGGCACCGCCCGCGTCGGCTACCGCACCGCCGGCACCGGGAGGCGCTTCCGCCGAGGCGAGGGGCAGATCACCGCGCTGGGCGCGCACCGGCGTGGTCAGGCTCTTGCCGCACGCGGTACGCGGGTGCTCTCCCCCGGACACCGGGTTGTGCCACACGTCCTCGTCCGCGCCGGCCATCCATCGTGGCAACGGACTCGCTCCCTCTTCTCCGTCAGGGGCGCCGCGGGTCGCACGAGCGGTGCCGCGCGGAAGGACGTCCCGGCCCGCCGTCACCCACGTGGCGACCAGCATGCCGAGCGCTGTGCGCATGAGCCGCCCCTTCCACCCTCAATCACCCGGTCGTGTGAAACCAGCCAAGTTGATCACGTTCCGCGCACACACTTCGCCCGGTTCTCTCCCAGCTCAGCAGCCGCCCGGATCAGCAACCGCGGAGCCCCACCACCGCCGAGTCACGGCGTGGACAGCGGACTGCGCTCCAGCAACTCCCGGAACCGCGCCGCCGGCAGCGGGTAGGAGAACAGCCACCCCTGGTAGGCGTCGACGCCGACCCCGGAGAGCACGTGGAACTGGGTCGCGTGCTCCACCCCTTCGGCGATGCAGCGCCGCCCCATCGCGCGCGCCATGTCGACCACGGCACGGGTGACCGCGAAGTCCGAGGCGTCGCCGCCCACGCCGGAGACGAAGCGGCGGTCGACCTTGATGATCTGCGCGGGCAGGTCCTTCAACCGGGCCAACGAGGAGTACCCGGTGCCGAAGTCGTCGACGGCGAACCGCACACCGCGCGCCGAGAGGTCCGCCATCTCCTGCCTGGGGTGCGCGGGCAGGTCGACCAGCGCCGTCTCCACCACCTCGAGCACCACGCGGTTCCACTGGATGCCCGTCTCCGCGACGATCTCGGTGACGCTGCGGACGAAATCCGGCGCCCCCGGCACCATCCCGCCCAGGTTCACCGAGATCGACACCGGGGACCCGCCGGACCCGGGCCACGAGGCGGCCTCCCGCAGCGCCGTGCGCAGCACCCACCGGTCCAGCTCCTGCAGCAGGTCGCCCTGCTCGGCCACGGGCAGGAACGTGTCCGGGGCCAGCATCCCCCGCTCCGGGTGCGGCCACCGCACCAGCGCCTCCGCCCCCAGCACGCGGCCGTCGGTGGCCACCACCGGCTGGTACACGAGCGACAGGCCGTCGTTGTGCAGCGCTTCCCGCAGCTGCCCCTCGAGCTGCAACTGCCGGTCGGCCGAAGCCATCAGCGCCGGGCTGGCCAACGACACCTTGCCCACCCCGCGGCTCTTGGCCTCGAACATCGCGGCATCGGCGAACCGGAGCAGGTCCTGCCCCAGCAGCGCGGCGCCGAGCGAACCCGCGGCACCGGACTCCGCGGCCCCGCGCGGGGTCACCGCCCCGATCGACGCGGAGACCCGGATGAGCTGACCGTGCACCGGTACCGCCGTGCGCAGCAGTCGGGAGACCCGGGTGGCCAGCGCGTCCAACCCGCCGACGGCGGTGAGATCGCGGCAGATGACGACGTACTCGTCGCCGGAGATGCGCGCGGCCACGCACCCCTCGGGCAGACCGCGCTCCAGGCGGCGCGCCAGGGCCACGAGCAGCTCGTCGCCCGCGTCGTGACCGAGGCCGTCGTTGATCCGCTTGAACTTGTCGATGTCGCAGAACAGCACCGCGATGTCCGGCAGCTCGCCACCGGTCGTCGCCGGCAGCAGCCCGGACAGCATGGCCTTGACAGCGGCCCGGTTCGGCAGCCCGGTCAGCTCGTCGTGCGTGGCCTGGTAGTGCAGCGCTTCGGTGGCCCGGCGGCGCTCGGTGATGTCCTGGAACACCACCAGCCAGAACTGGCTGCCGTCGTCCTGCACGGACCAGGACACGTGCAGCTCGCAGTCCACCGCCTCCCCGTCGGAGCGCCGGAACGCCCGCTGCGGCACGCGCAGCCGCCCCTCCGCCTCGGCGGGAACCGGGAGCTCGCGCGCGGGTTCGTCCGGATGCACCAGCTCGTCCATGGACCTGCCCTGCAACAGCTCGGCCCGGAACCCGAACAGGTCGCACAGCGCCTCGTTCACGTCCACCAGGCGCCCCCCGGTGTCGAACAGGCCGATGCCGACGGGGGTGACCGAGACGAGGTCGGTGAAGCGCTGGCTGGAGCGCTCGAGCCGCGTGGCGGCCGCCCGCTGCTCGGTGACGTCCTGCGCGGTGCCCACCAGCAGGGTGCGCCCGTCGGCATCGCGCACGGCGCTGCCGCGCAGCCGCAGCACCAGGATCTTCCCGGTGACCCCGCAGAAGTAGCGGTGCTCGACCTCGACCGTCTCGTGCCGCTGCAGCAGCGGCATCCACGCTTCCCTGACCCGCTCGCGGTCCTCCGCGTGCACCCGCTCGAGGTAGCCGGAGAACGTGGTGTGCGTCTTCGGCGGCCGCCCGAGCAGCGCGTGCAGGGTGTCCGACAGCCGGATGACATCGCTGCGCGGGTCCCACTCCCAGGTGCCGAGCCGCGCGATGCGCTCGGCGTCCTCGAGCTTGCGGCGCTCGTCGTGCAGCTGGCGCTTCAGCACGCGGTGCTCGGTGATGTCCTGCACCGTTCCCTGCACGCGCTCGATCCAGCCGTCCGGTCCGCACTCGACCCGGCCGGTGCACAAGTACACGCGCTCCCCGGCGAGATCGCGCAGTTCGACCTCGATGAGCACGCCCTCGGTGGCGTTGAGCAGGCGCGTGTAGAACTCCTCGGCCTTGCCCCGGTCGGCGGGGTGCGTCACCTCGAGCAGCACGTCGAACTTCGGGCGCGAGGAGTCCGAACCGAGCAGTTCGGCGACCATCGGGCTGGGGTGGATCTCCCCCGCCTGCGGGTCGTACATCCACCGCCCCACCCCGGAGAGCTCGCGCGCGTCCGCGGTCGAGTCCTCGTCCGGCGGGTGCACCGCGAGGTCGGAGACGTCGGCCAGCACCGAGATCCGCTCCCCCGCGTTCCCGGGGCGCGGCCAGCTGACCACGCGCACCGGCACGCGGCGCCGCTCCCCGTGCAGCCAGGAGACCGGTCCGTCCTCGCTGAGCAGACGGCTGAGGTTCCTGCCGACGAGGTCGTCGGCCGAGGGCACTCCGGCCAGGCCGGCCAGTTCGCCCGTCGCGCGGAGCACGGCGCCGTCAGCGGCGCTGAGCAGGGCGGGCGCGGCGGGCAGCACGTCGTCCGCTCCCCCGGCGGGACCGGCTGCCTCCCCCCGCGGTCCGTCCTCCGCACGCCACATCCGCTCGCTCCGTTCGGTCACAGCACCTCCTGCGCTCCGGGTCACGTCGACCGGGGCCGCGGATCCCCAGACCCGTGACCAGCAACACAGCGCCCCGTCGCGTGACCTTACCGGCGGTACACATCGGAATACTCGCCACGGCGACGACGCGCTCCGCGCGTCGCGCACCGCACCGGACGAGACGAACCGCGCACCCGGGTATGACGCGGCGCACCCGGATCGGGTTGTCGAGGGACCCACCGGTAGGACCCGAAACACATTCGGCGACTGGGACGCGCGTCCCAGTCGCCGAATCTACGCTGACGGTGTGATCAATTTTGGGTAATTATCACCGGGTGTCGCCCAACGGAGGACAGCGCGCGGTGACCGGGTACACCCGATCAGGTCACATGTCCCCGCGGAACCGCTTACCGCACCACGCCTTCCCGCCGTGCGGTCCGGGCGACCGCTTCGGTCACCTCGGGGGCGACCCGCGGATCCAGCGGGCTCGGCACGATGTAGTCGGACGCGAGGTCGTCGGCGGCCACCGCCGCGACGGCCTCCGCGGCCGCCACCTTCATGCCGTCGGTGATCTCCCGCGCACCCGCCTGCAGCGCACCGCGGAAGATGCCCGGGAACGCCAGCACGTTGTTGATCTGGTTCGGGAAGTCGCTGCGCCCGGTGGCCACCACCGAGGCGTACTTCGCTGCCACCTCCGGGTGAACCTCCGGATCCGGGTTGGACAGGGCGAACACGATCGCCTCCGGAGCCATCCGCGCCAGGTGCTCCTCCGGGACCTGCACCGTGGACAGCCCGAGGAACACGTCGGCGCCGTGCAGCGCGTCGGCGACCGAACCGGTGACACCGCGCGGGTTCGTGTACTCGACGAGCTCCTGCTTGATCGGGGTCAGGCCCTCGCGCCCCTCGTGCAGCACGCCGCGCGAATCACCGACGACGATGTCGCTCACCCCGGCCGCGCGCAGGATGCGCGCGCACGCCACGCCCGCAGCACCCGCGCCGGAGATGACCACGCGCTGCTCGGAGAGCTCCCGGCCGGTCAGGCGGCAGGCGTTGCGCAGCGCGGCGAGCGTGACCACCGCCGTTCCGTGCTGGTCGTCGTGCATCACCGGGCAGTCGAGCGCCTCGACGAGGCGCCGCTCCAGCTCGAAGCAGCGCGGCGCGGCGACGTCCTCCAAGTTCACCGCGCCGAACGAGGGGCGCAGGTTCACCAGGGTCTGCACGGTCTGGTCGATGTCGTTGGTGTCGAGCACCAGCGGGATCGAGTTCAGGCCCGCGAACTTGCGGAACAGCGCCGACTTGCCCTCCATCACGGGCAGCGAGGCGCGCGGGCCGATGTCGCCGAGCCCCAGCACCGCGGTGCCGTCGCTGACCACGGCGACCAGCTGCTGGGTCCAGGTGTAGCGGTCGGCGAGCTCGGGGTCGCTGGCGATCGCCCGGCTGACCTGCGCCACCCCGGGGGTGTACGCGATCGAGAGGTCCCGGGAGGTGTCCAGCCGGGCGCTGAGCTCGACGTCCAGCTTGCCACCTTCGTGGGCGGCGAAGATTTCCTCGTTGGTCAGTTCGGCACCGGTGGATTCGGACGTGCTGGTGCCTTCGTTCACGGTGGTCACGGCGTCCCTCCTATAGCCATGCCGGTGACCGGGGCGACCCCGGCCCGGGTGGACGGGCGGTCCGGTGACCGCCCCTCGACGCGGCCGACCTGCCGGGCGTAGGCGGCGCGGTGGGCGTCGAGTTTCCGAGACCAGCCGTCCCTGGTGCGGGACAACGGCTCGGGTGGACGCTGCGGTTCGGCCAGTCTGCCACACGCGCGCCGCCCGCTGTCTGCGACCGATGTCACATATCACCAGGTTATTCAACATTTTGTCAACCTCATGGACGGTGGCCGCACTCTCGAAAACCCCCGCAACGCGCCGCGAATCCGCCGGTGCGCACCGCTGAAAGCATCCACCTCGCACGCGTCGCACCCGGCGCCAGGAGTCAGCGGACCGGCCGTCGGGCGGCGCCCGCTAATAGGCTCGGGCCGTGCGGACACGGAGACTCACCATCGACGACGCGCTCGAGTTCACCCCGCCGTCCTTCCCCGACCACCGCGGGAAGTTCGTGGCGCCGTTCCAGCACGAGCCGTTCGCGGCGGCCACGGGCCACCCGCTCACCATCGCCCAGGTGAACAACAGCGTCTCGACCACCGGCGTCATCCGCGGGGTGCACTTCGCCGACGTCCCGCCGGGGCAGGCGAAGTACGTCTACTGCGCGCGGGGGGAGGTCCTCGACGTCGTCGTGGACGTGCGCACCGGTTCACCGACCTTCGGCCGGTGGGACGCGGTGCGGTTGGACGCGGAGGAGCACCGCGCGGTCTACCTCCCGGAGGGCCTCGGCCACGCCTTCCTCGCCCTCGCCCCGGACACCGCGGTGGTCTACCTGTGCTCCACCGGCTACGACCCCTCCGCCGAGCACGGGATCGATCCGCTCGACCCCGAGCTCGGCCTGCCCTGGGCGGACTGGCTGCGCGGCGAGCCGGTGCTGTCCGCGAAGGACCGCGCCGCGCCCGGGCTGCGCGCCGCGGCCGAGCGGGGGCTGCTGCCCGACTACGAGAGCTGCCGGGCGCGGTACGCGCAGCTACGGCAGGGGTGAGGGCACGCGCCCGGGGCGCGGCCACAGCCGCCACCGCACGACCCCGAGCACCTCGGCCGGGCCGAGCTGGCGCGAGTCGGTCGACCCCGCGGCGTTGTCGCCCTCCACGTGCCAGCCCGCGCCGTCCCGCCGCACCGCGCGCTTCACCGACAGCTGCCCCGGGCGTCCGACCCAGCGCACCAGCACGACATCACCCGAGCGGGGAAAGTCGCGCAGCCGCACCCACGCCACGTCCCCGTCCCGCAGGGCGGGGGCCATGGAGGGACCGCGGACGCGGAGCCTGCGCCAGGGCAGCCACCCGAGGGAGTTCAAGGGGCACCTCCACTAGGTCAACGTAGATCTTTGAGAGTAAGGTCTGCGGTGTCGGAGCACTCACTGTGAGGGAGGAACAATGCGGCTACTGTCGCGGATCCTCGGCCCGCGCCTGGAGGCGACCGCGCACTGCGACCTGCCGTGCGGTGTCTACGACCCGGCGCAGGCCCGGATCGAGGCCGAATCGGTCAAGGCGATCCAGGAGAAGTACCAGAACAACGAAGACCAGGAGTTCCGCACCCGGGCGATCAACATCGCCGAGCAGCGCTCCGAGCTGGTCAAGCACCACCTGTGGGTGCTGTGGACGGACTACTTCAAGCCGCACCACTTCGAGAAGTACCCGCAGCTGCACGAGCTGGTGAACAAGGCCACCAAGGCCGCGGGTGCCGCCGGCACGAAGGGTTCCATGGACCCGTCGACCGGCCAGCAGCTCCTGGACTACATCGCTGAGATCGACAAGATCTTCTGGGAGACCAAGAACGGCTGAGCGCACAGCCTTCTGTGAGGCGCTGACCGGCGGGGACGATCCTTCTCCGGTCAGCGCCTTTTTCGTCGTCCGGGCCTTCTGCCAGGGCCCACAGGAGGCCCAGACGGCCCAGAGACGGCCCAAGAAGATCCACAGTGGACACCTTTGAAGCGTAATTGTTGATGTGTCCACTAAGCACGCATCCACAAGCAGGCGAGCCAGCACGCCCGGGTCAGCGTGGCCGCCCCTCGGTGGTGGTTTTGGTGTCCACCTGAGCAGAGTGACCACACTTCCCGTGGATGGCGCGCCCAGGCGGCCACCCGAGCCGCGCAGGGATCCGGCCGCCCACCGGGCCACCTACGAGGCTCGGCGGCGACCCGGGTGCCAGCCGCAAGCGAGCGCGGTTCACCGGCACCTCGCAGATCTACGGGTACACGAACTGGGAACGTCGACTCATGGGAGAACACCGGGATGCTCGGCCCCAACGGGTAGTAACCGCGAGCGGGTTCGGCTCGTACGAGGAGTTCAAACGGTGGTGTGCGCGCACATAGCAATGCGGCGCTGCCTGCGCTCCAGACAGCGGCCGCTACGGCGTATCGATGTTCATCTGTGGCTACCGATCCCGTACGTCCGACCGACCCACTCTGCAACGTGACCTAGCTGAGAGGCCGCTTCGGTCTGCGGCTGCGCCTCGTGCGACCGCCGGAGGCTTCGCCGTGGCTCCCGGGCGGCTCAGCGGTACGGAGCGGTCAGTCTCCCCAGCGTTCGTGGGCGGCTCGGCGGCTCATGCCGGTGGCGGTGCCGATGGTGTTCCAGCTGGCTCCGGCCGCGCGGGCCCTGGTCACGGCCGCGTCTAGCTCGGCGCGATCGGCGGTGGCGCGTGTGGCGGTCTCGTACACGGCTAGGGCGGGCAGCACGGTGTGCACGTGCCCGCGCCAGGCGGTCGCAGCCGATTCCTCGAGCGCTTCGGGCGGGGTGGCGGCGTCGTCGGGCGTGGGCACGTCGGTGCGCGGCCAGTGCGGGCCGCGCCAGCCGCAGACGCAGGCGACCCGCCAGCCTGTCACCCGCCCGGCCAGCTGCTCGCGCTCGGGCGGGGCGTGGATGGGGGCGTGCTGTTCGGCGCCCTCGCCGAGCACGCCCATGAGATAGCCCTCGTGCGCGTGCGCGGGGGCGTAGTCAGTGGCGTAGAGATAGCCCATGTCCGCTCCTGTCGTGTCAGGACCGCGGCGTGTCCCGCCGAAGGAAGCCGCAGGCCGGACGTGTCCTCCCCCGACGGCCCTGGTACCAGCTGCAGCGGGAGCGTTTCGTTCCGTATCCGGGTGCTTCTGCAAAAGTAACACTTACGTTAGGGTAGATTTCGAGGCATGCAGCGATCTCATGTTGGCCTGCCGGTAACGGAGATGGAACTGGTCGAGCATGTGCTGACGGCGTTCGCCGATGGTGCGGCCGTGAAGTCCGCGCTGAACGAGGCGGCGGAGAACGCGCATGCTCGCCCCGAGGTCATCGAGGTGCTTCAGCAGTTGCCCGACCGCCGGTACACGTCGGTTCTGGATCTGGGGCGCGAGCTCACCGGCCTGCCGTTCGATGCGGATGCGATCACGGCCGCGACCCGCGCGTGACGGGGTGTCGCGGCAACCCGCGCGCTCACCGAGGAGCGCTGCACACACCGCGTGGCGGCCCGGAGCTGCGTCGGCTCCCGCTGCCGCGGGCGCGGCCGTGATCGCCTGCTGCGTCGCGCTGTGCGCTTTCGCATGACAGTTGGCACGCAGACAGGAGAACGGACACATGATGACCCCGGAGGCACCCTCCCAGAACGCCGTCAAGGCGCGCGGGCTCCTGCTCGGCGTCGCCGTCGGCGATGCCCTGGGGGCCGCGTTCGAAGGACAGCTCCGCGTCGATGCTGAGCACCTCGCCGAGTACGAGCGGGGCACGGCACAGCTGCACTACACCGACGACACCGCGCTGACGCTGGTGCTGGCACGGCACCTCACAAAACGCCGCGGCCTGCTCCCGGTCGACGAGGACGTGCTGGCCAGTGAACTGGCCCGCGAATACCAGCGGGAACCCGGGCGCGGCTACGGCCGGGGCCTCCGCGAGACCTTCGAGCGCATCCTCACCGGGCAGTCGTGGGAACAGGCCGCCAAGGCGAGCTTCGCCGGCCAGGGTTCCTACGGCAACGGCGCGGCCATGCGCGTGGCCCCCATCGCCCTGGTCGCCGCCAGCCCCGCGCACGCCGCCGGACTGGCCCGCCGCAGCGCTGCTGTCACCCACATCCATCCCGACGGCCAACACGGCACCGTGCTGCAGGCGTGCGCGGCGCTGCTGGCGCTGAACAGCGACCCCCGCAAGCCGCTCGACCGGTACGCCTTCCTGTCGCACCTCGCCCGCGCGCTCGAGTGCGCCGACTGGCGGAGCCGGTTGGGCGCCGTGTACGACCTGCTCGGCGACACAGCACCGGCCGCGGCCGCCGAACACCTCGGCAACGACGCCCGCGCCCGCACGTCGGTACCCCTGGCCCTGCTGGCGTTCCTGCAGCACCCCGACCACCCGGCCGAGGCGATCCGCTACGCCGTCCTCGCCGGCGGCGACACGGACACGACCGCGGCGATGGCCGCGGCGTTGAGCGCGGGGCGCACCGGCGTGCACGCACTGCCCACCGAGTGGATCGACCGGTTGGAGGACGCGTCCGAGATCGGCGAGCTCGCCGACGTCCTCGCGGCACGCATGCCCCTGTCCCAGTGATCCGGACGGGCGGTGAAGAGGTCCGGCCGAGCCAGCGGTCGTTCCCGCGGCCGTCCGGACCCTCGGGTGCGGTGCCGGCCCGGCTGCGCTGTGCGGTCCGAAACGACCCGAACACGCGATACGAGCTCCGCGGCGCCGCTGTGGCGCCAGCGCGGCACCGAAGCGAGCGCGCCCGACGCTGCGCGCAGTCTTGACGGGAGAAACCGGGATGGATGACAAGAGCGGATTCGAGCGCGCGACCGGCCGCAGGCTGGAGGACGACAGCGGCAAGCCCAGGTACCTGCGGTATCAGCGCAACCTCATGCTTCCGCACTGCGGCAGCAGCATGCTCGAGATCGGCGCGGGCACCGGCGAGTTCGCCGCGCACGTGCGGGGCCTGGAGCGCTACGTCCTCACCGACGTCGACCCGGAAGCCACCCAGCACATGAAGCAGCGGTTCGCCGACCGGCCCGAGATCGAAGTCCGCACGTTGAACCTCGACGAGCGACCACTGCTGGAACCGCGGGTTGACACGGCCATGGCGATCAACGTGCTCGAGCACATCGAGGACGACGTCGCCGCGCTGCACTCGCTGGCCCGACTCGTGCGCCCCGGAGGCACCGTCCTGCTCTGGGTACCGGGTTACGAACAGCTCTACGGAGAGTTCGACCGGCTCGTCGGCCACGTCCGCCGCTACACCCCGCGAAGCCTGCACGCGGTCGTCGAGCGCGCCGGCCTGGGCGTGCGCCTCGCGAAACCGGTCAACTTCTTCGGCGCACTGGCGTGGTGGGCAGCGGTGCGCAGGGGCGGCACCAACGCCCCGAACAGGCGCCTGGTCCGGGTCTACGACCGCTTCGTGGTCCCCCTCACCGAACTGACCGAGAAGGCCGTCTCGCCACCCTTCGGCCAATCGATCTTCTGCGTCGCGCACGTCCCCGGGAAGTGAGCGCGACGAGACCGAACGGGCCCGCCACATGGATCAAGCGCCTGCCGTCACCGACCTGCTCCTGGGCAGCACGATGGCGACGCAACCGTGCCGCCACGCAGTCCAACGTCGCACTGGGCAGATCGACCGCCGACGCGTAAACCAACATGTGAAGCTCCTGGTCAAGGGGGCCGTGATCTTCGCCGACGCCGCGCAGACCGAGCACAAAGACCCGACGCCAGGGGCGCCGTCCGGCTTAAAGTGGGTTCGTGCACCCGTGTCGCCGAGCGATCCGACCGAGCGCACTCCGTTGGCCGCCGGTCGCAACAGCACGAGAAGGCCGCGATGTCCTTGCATCGGTTCACGGTGTACACCGGCGAAGAAGTCGAAGTTTGCAGCCTCGACGCGTTGCGGGCGGGCGGGAGCAACGCGTTGTGGACGAGCCGGGAATCCGAAGAGGGCGGCGCGCTCCACGTGGAGTACAACGCCGCCTACCTCGGCCAAGCCATCGTCGAGTCGCTGCGCAGGATCGAACGCGTCGGCTTGACCCCCACCGGGATCCTCCCCTCCCACCTGGAGTCGTCGGTGTCCGCGCGGCAGACGACCACGGCTGCTGACCACCTCCTCCGCGCTCGCCGGCTCCTGCAGGTCAGCGCCTGCGACACCGAGCTCCGCGAGCTGGTGGAGTACCTGATCGAAACGCTGCAGTCCACGCTCCGGCGGAACGGACCGACGACCGGTTGACGTGGTGCCCGCGCGGCACGCGCCGGGGCGGTCGCCCCCTCCCCTGCTCGGAGCGCGGCGTCGGCCCGGCAACTCCGCGGCGAACACCTCTGCGCGGGATTGCTGCTGCGCCCACGACGCACGCGGTACGGGGTCTACCCTGGCGAGGTATGAGCACCGGAGAAGCACCTGCCGTGACCGTGCTGTCCGTGCCGGGGTGCCCGAACGCTCAGCTGCTGCGCGAACGGCTGGACCGGGTCCTGGCCAACAGGGCGGAAGTCGCCGTCTCGCACCGGATCGTGGAAGACGACGCCGAGGCGCGGCGCTGGGGCATGCGCGGTTCCCCCACGCTGCTCGTCGACGACCGCGACCCCTTCGCGCGGGAGGGGCAACCGTTCGGCCTGGCCTGCCGCCTCTACGCGCACGCCGACGGCGGGGTGGAAGGGGCACCCGCACTCGCCGAGCTGGCCGCCGTGTTCGGCCGCGAGGAACCCGCGAACACCGCGTGACCGCGGCAGGCGCGCGACTGGTGGCGGGGATGGAGCGGCACCAGGTCGCCATCTACGTAGCGGCGATGGCGGTCGGGGGCATCGCGGGGTGGTCCGCCCCGAGTCTCGGGCCGGGCCTGGAGCACGCGATCAACCCGGTGCTCGCGGCTCTGCTGTACGTGACCTTCCTGCAGGTGCCCGTTGCCGAGCTGGGCCGCTCGCTGCGCGCCGGCCGGTTCATGGCCGCCGCCCTGGTGGTCAACTTCCTCGTGGTGCCGCTGGTCGTGGCGGCGATGTTCGCGTTCCTCCCCGCCGAGCCGGCGGTGCGGATGGGCGTGCTGCTGGTGCTGCTGACGCCGTGCGTCGACTACGTGATCGTCTTCAGCTCCCTGGCCGGAGCCAGCAGCCAACGACTGCTGGCGGCTACACCGCTGCTGCTGCTCTCCCAGATGGTTCTCCTGCCGGGCTACCTCTACCTGTTCATGGGCTCGGCGCTGGCCGACGTCGTCGAGCCGGCACCGTTCCTCGAGGCGTTCCTCGTGCTGATCGTCATCCCGCTCACGCTGGCCTGGCTGACCCAGGCTTGGGCCGCTCGTCGGCCGAGCGGGCGGAAGACCGCTGATGCGGTGGGCGCGGCCATGGTCCCGCTCTTGGCGGCGACGTTGCTGACCGTCGTCGCGTCCCAGGTGCCCGAGGTGGGCGACAACCTGGGCGACGTCGCCCGCGTCGTTCCGTTCTACGTGCTCTTCCTGCTGGTCATGCCGGTCGCTGGACGCCTCGTCGCCCGCCTGTTCCGCTTGAACGCCCCGGACGGCCGAGCCATCGTCTTCACGGGAGCGACGCGCAACTCCCTCGTCGTGCTCCCCCTGGCGCTGGCCTTGCCGGAGGGGCTCGCCATCGCCGCTGTCATCGTGGTGACCCAGACGCTCGTCGAGGTCATCGGCATGGTGACCTACGTGCGGGCCGTCCCCCGACTACTGCCCGGCGGGCCCCCTGCGCCGCGACGGGCACCCCGCGTCCGATGAGCTCACCGACCCCGTGCGGAGGCGCTGCGCGCCGCGCACGTCATCGATCTCCGCGCGGCGGAAAACGGCGGCCGGTTCAGGTGGTCCGGCCCCAGTCGAGGCGGTCGGCGAGGCCGGCGCGGGTGAAGGTGCTCGCCAGCTCGTCGCGGCCTTCGGTGAAGTGGGCCCAGCCGTCGCAGTGGACGGGCACGACGCGGCGGGCGTCGAGGATCGTCGCCGCCTCCGCGGCCTGGGCGCTGTCGAGGACGATCGGTTCGCCGTCGCAGATGGCGGAGAAGCGTGGTGCGCCGGCGAAGAGGATGGCGGTGTCCACCGGGGCGAAGCGCCCGGCGATCTGTTCGACCAGGGCGAGCTGCGCGTTGTCGCCGCTGACGTAGACCGTGGGCAGATCCTCGGCGGTCAGCACGAAGCCGACGACCTCACCGGTGATCGCTTCGACCTCTTCGCGCGCCCCGGGGCCGTGGAGGGCGGGCACACCGGTGACGGTGAGCGTGCCGCCGTCGGGACGCTCCAGCTCGATCGACTCCCAGTCGTCCAGTCCTTTGGCCCGTTCGCCCAGGCGTCGCCCGCCACCGGGGGTGGTCAGCGTGAGCGGGACGTCGGCGAGCAGCGCGCGGCCGGAGGTGTCGAGGTTGTCGGGGTGCTCGTCGTGGGAGAGCAGCACCACGTCGACGCGATCCAGGTCGGCGGGGGTGCCGGCAGCAGGGGCGGTCTTGGTCAGGACCGGGCCGTTGCCCGCCGGGTAGTCGCCGGGTTCGTCGAAGGTCGGGTCGGTCAGACAGCGCAGGCCCCCGTACTCGAACAGGACGGTCGGGCCGCCGAAGACGCGCACGGGGAACTGGTCGGTGGGGACAGCGGACATCACAGTGTTCCTCACGGTTTCTGATGGGTTAATCCGTGAAGTCACGCTAGCTGTTCTCACGGATTCGCGCAAGCATTACCATGAGAACCATGGGAGAGACCACGACCGCAGACACCGCCCTCCCGCCCGCACCGGGCGAGGAGCACCACCCCTCCCTCGCCCTGGCCAACAGCGCCCTCGCCCTTCCCGGCGGGCACACGATCGACCTTCTCGGCACGCCCGCGCAGACGAACCGGTGGCTGACCGAGCACGGCCTGACATCGGTCGAGATCGACATGCGCGAGATGTGCGCGGCGCAGTTGCGCTCGCTGCGCGAGCAGATCCGGGCGCTGTTCGCCTCCCGCACCGCTGGACTGCCCGCCCTGCCCGCGGCCCTGTCCGCCATCAACGACGCCCTGACCCGGGTTCCCACCGCCCCGCTGCTGTGCTGGGACGGCAAGGACGGCCCGTACCGCGCGAGCCCGCACCCCACCACCGAGGTCGTCGACCACGCCCTGGCGACGCTGGCCGCCGACGCCGCCGACCTGCTCACCTCCCCCGACGCCGAACGCCTCACCGCCTGCGACTCCAGCCCCTGCAACCGCTTCCTGATCCGCCGCGGCCGCCGCCACTGGTGCTCCACCCGCTGCGGCGACCGCGCCCGCGCAGCCCGCGCCTACACCCGCCGCACCCGGCCGAAAGCGGACTGACGGACCCGCCCGGCAGCGAGCGCCGGGCGGAGGGAACAGCCACGTTCGACCGTGCAGCGCCTTCGCACGAATCCTCGGAACATCGTTTGATTGTTTTTCAGCCCTGTGCGGCACGCTGTGGGCGTGGGGCGCTCCGGGGCCGATCGAGCTTCACCGGACGAGCGCGCCCGCACCCGAACTCGACTCAGTGGAAGGGGGCCCGCACTTGCTGCCGAGGACGATGTCCGCTGCTCTCCTCACCGGCCACGGTGGGCTGGACAAGCTCGAGTACCGCACGGACGTGCCGGTGCCGCGGCCCGGACCGGGCGAGGTGCTGATCCAGGTCACCGCGGCCGGGGTCAACAACACGGACGTGAACACCCGAGTGGGGTGGTACTCGAAGGCCGTCACCTCGGGGACGGGCGACGGCGGAGCAGCGGGTTTCGACGCCGTCGACGAGGGGGACGCCACGTGGTCGGGCGCCGCGCTCGAGTTCCCGCGCATCCAGGGCGCGGACGTCTGCGGCCGCGTCGTGGAGGCGGGCGCGGGAGTTCCGCCCGAGCGCGTCGGTGAACGGGTCCTCGTGCGGAACATGCTGCGCACCCCCGTCGACTACCGGCCGTTCGAGTGCTGGACCCTCGGCAGCGAGTGCGACGGCGGATTCGCCCAGTTCACCGTCGCCCCCGCCCGGGAAGCGCACGCCGTCCGCAACGACTGGAGCGACGCGGAACTCGCGGCGGTACCGTGCGCCTACTCCACCGCGGAGAACATGCTGCACCGGGCCGCCGCCACCGCGGAGCGGGTGCTGGTGACGGGCGCTTCGGGCGGCGTGGGGCTCGCCGCGGTGCAGCTGGCGAAACGCCGCGGGGCGACGGTCACCGCGGTGTGCTCGGCAGCGAAGTCCGCCGACGTGATCGCGCAGGGCGCCGATCGGACCGTGGACCGCGGTGAGGACCTCGTCAGCGCCCTCGGGAGCGGATCCGTCGACGTGGTCATCGACCTCGTGGGCGGTCCCCAGTTCCCGCACCTGCTGGAACTGCTGCGACCCGGTGGCCGGTACGCCATCTCCGGCGCCATCGGAGGCCCGCTCGCGGAACTCGACCTGCGAACGCTCTACCTCAAGGACCTGTCCCTGCTCGGCTGCACGTTCCAGGAGGACGCGGTGTTCGAGGACCTGGTCTCCTACGTCGAACGCGACGAGGTGCGACCGGTCGTCTCCCGGACGTACCCGCTGGACGAGATCACGCGCGCGCAGCAGGACTTCCTCGACAAGGCCCACCCCGGAAAGCTGGTGCTCCTCCCGCCGGCTCCGAGCGCGTGAACGGCAGGCCCGCAGGAGACGCCGGAGAGGAGAGCAGGACGAAGATCTCGCGGACGCGCTCGGGAAGCCGGACGTGACCTGGGAGCGAGTCGGGCCCGCATCACGGGGACCCGCCGGGACCGGCCCCGTCGAGGTGGACGGTGCGCCCCGCCCAGTGCCCCAGCAGGTCCTCGTCGTGGCTGATGGCGAGGACGCCGAGCCCCTGCTCGCGGACCCGCCGGTCGACGACCCGGACCAGCGCCGCGGTGGTCGAGGCGTCCAGCATCGCGGTGGTCGAGGCGTCCAGCATCGCGGTGAACTCGTCGCAGATGAGGTACCGCGGCCCCGGCGCCAGCGCGCGGGCCAGGCAGGCCCGCTAGAGCTGGCCGTCGCTGACCTCGTGCGGGCGCCTGCTCAGCACCTCGGTGGTCACCCCGGTCTCCTCGGCCAGCTCGGCGACCTCGCCCGCGGAGCCGGTGGCCAGCAGCGGTTCGGCGATGGCCTCGCGCAGGGTGAACCGCGGGTCCACCGCGGGCCGGGGGTGCTGGAAGACGAGACCGACCGCGGTGCGCACTCCCCTGGGCGTGGCGTGCCGGAACTCCGCGACCGGTTCGCCGTCCAGCGACACCTGCCCGGACCAGGGCCGGTGCAGCAGGCCCAGCACCCTGCCCAGGGTGGACTTCCCGCACCCGCTCGGTCCGGCCAGACCGACGACTTCCCCAGCAGGCACGTCCAGGTCCACGCCGTCGAGCACGGGGGTGCCGCGCCGGTAACCGGCGACCAGGCCGGCGCCGCTCAGCACGGCGGGTGGGCGGCGACCCACCGGTCGCCGTGCTCGATCGGTTCCGGATCGCCGGTGCACGGGGCGAACCCGGGCACGTCCGGGCATCGCTGGCAGAACACGCAGCCCCACTCCTCCTCGATGCGGTCCAGTTCGGTCAACGCCGGCGGGTGGCCGGGGATCGGCGTGAACCCGCCCTCGGGCAGCGCGGCCAGCAGCCCCGCGGTGTAGGGGTGCCAGGGGTCGGCCAGCACCTCCTCGGCGGGGCCGCCCTCCACGAGGCGGCCGGCGTACATCACGGCGACGTCGGTGGCCACCCGCCGCGCCGCGGCCAGGTCGTGGGTGATCAGCAGCACGGCGCGGTCGTCCGCGGCTGCCTCGGCCAGCAGGTCGGTGGTGCGGTGCACCAGCGGCCGGTCCAGGCCGGTGGTCGGTTCGTCGGCGAGGAGGACCGTCGGATCACCCGCCAGCGCCAGCGCGAGCACCGCGCGCTGCGCCATGCCGCCGGAGAGCTCGTGCGGGTAGCGGTCCAGGTCCGCCGGCGCCAGGCCGACCCGTTCGGCGAGCTCGTCGGTGCCGCTGGGCCCGCCGAGCGCCGCGACGGTCTCCGCGAGCTGGCTGCGCGCGGTGCGCACCGGGGTGAGGTGGGTGCTCGCGGACTGCGGGACCAGACCGATCCTGCGGCCGCGGATCCGCCCGGACAGCGCTCCCTCCGGCGCGGCGAGCAGGTCGGTGCCGTCGGCCAGCAGCGCGCTGCCGCGCACCTCGGCGTTGTCCGGCAGCAGCCCCAGCAGCGCGGAGGCGAGCACCGACTTGCCGCACCCGGACTCGCCGACCAGCGCCAGCACCCGGCCCCGCTCGAGCCGCAGCGTCGCGTCGCTGACCGCGCGCACGACGGCGCGCCGCCGGAGCCGGAACCGCACCGACATCCGCCGCAGCGACAGCAGGGACCCGGTCGCGGCGGTCGGTCCGGTCAGCACGTCCGCTTCCGTCACAGCGCCAACTCCGATCGCCTCCGGGGCACGATCCGGTCGCGCCAGGTCGCCGCCAGCCCGGAGACCGCCAGCGTGGTCGCGACCAGCAGTGCCGAGGGGAACAGCACGATCCACCAGCCGCCCAGCAGCACGGCCTCGCGGCCGTCGCCCAGGATGTTGCCGATGCTGGCCAGGTGCGGCGGCAGCCCGAGCCCGAGGAAGCTCAGCGCCGTCTCGTGCCACACCGCGTGCGGCACCAGCAGCACCGCCGAGAGGGCTGCCTGCGGCACGACCGCCGGCAGCAGGTGCCGCACGAGGATCCGCCACCGCGAGGACCCGCCGGCGATCGCCGCGTCGACGTACGGCCGCTGCCGCAGGGACAGGACCTCGGAACGCACCAGGCGCGCCACCGTGGTCCAGTGGGTCAGGGCGATGGAGCAGACCACCGCGGTCAGGCTTCCCCGGTACAGCGCGACGATCACCACGCCCAGCAGGAGGTGCGGCACCGAGTTGACGGTGTCGACCAGGCGCATCAGCAGCCGGTCCGGCCAGCCGCCCAGGCCGCCCGCCGCCACGCCGACCGCGGAACCGAGCACGGTGGACACCAGCGCGCTGAACCCGGCCACCAGCAGGGAGACCCGCAACCCGGCCAGCGAGCGGACGAAGACGTCCCGGCCGCCGGAGTCGGTGCCGAACGGGTGGGCCGGGCTCGGTGCGAGCCGGATCGCGTCGTAGCGCACCGACTCGGCCCCCAGCAGGGCGGGAACCGCGATCGCGCCCACCACCAGCGCGGCCAGCACCGCCACCGAGGCCCACAACCGCGCCCGCGGATGCGCGCGCGTGCGCCGCGCGCGGCCCGCGGGCCGCCAGGGGCCGGGCTCGTCGGACGCGGTGGTGCGCGCCGCGGTGGGCTCAGCCATCGGTCGCCACCCGGGGGTCGAGGAGGATCGCGGCGATGTCCGCCAGCAGCGACCCGAGCAGCACGGCGGCCGTCGCCACCAGCGTCACGGTCGCCAGCAGCGGGTAGTCCACGGCGGTCGCAGCGGTGACGACCGCCCCGGCCAGGCCGGGCCAGGAGAAGACCTCCTCCACCAGCACGACACCGGTGACCAGCTCCGGGATGCGCGCGCCGATGAGGGTGACGAACGGCAGCAGCGCCGTCGGCAGCGCGTGCCGCAGCACGACGACGCGCTCGGCGAGCCCGCGGGACCGCGCACCGGTCACGTGGTCCTCGGCCAGCGAGGCGAGCATCGACTGCCGCACGTGCAGCACCAGCCAGGGCGACTGCGACACCCCCAGCACCAGCGCGGGCAGCGCCAGGTGCTCGGCGACCTCGCCGACCGAGACAGCCGCGCCGCCGTCGGTCAGCCCGGCCACCGGCAGCCAGCCCAGCCCCAGGGAGAACACGGCGATCGCCAGCAGCGCCAGCACGAACGGCGGCACCCCTTCCAGGGCGTGCCCGACGGCGGTCACGAACCGGTCGAGCACCCCGCCCTGGCGCCAGGCCGCCGCGGTGCCCAGCACCAGGGCGATGAGCACCGCCAGCGCCAGACCGGTGACGGCCAGCAGCGCCGTCCACGGCAGGCGCTCGGCGACCACCTGGCCGACCGGCTGCCGCATCGACCGCGACACGCCCAGATCGCCGCTGAGCGCCCCGGTCAGCCAGTGCCAGAACTGCAGCAGCACCGGCTCGTCCACCCCCAGCTCGGCGCGCACCCGGGCGACGTCGGCGGCGGAGGCGTCGAACAGCTGCACCCCGAAGTACTGCGTGATCGGGTCGAACGGGGAGGCCGCTGCCAGCAGGAACACCCCGAGCGAGACGATCAGCAGCACCGGGACCGCGAACGCCAGCCGGCGCAGCACCAGACGTCCGATCGCGGCGCTCATGCGTCCCGCCGCTTCCAGTCCTCGATGTTCCACCACGGTCCCCAGGTGGTGCCGTGCGTGTGCGGTTCGACCGGCTCGCGGTACCCGGTCCAGTCGCCCTCGCGCAGCACGTAGCTGTGGTCGATGAAGGCCAGGTACACCAGGCCCGGGTCCGCGACGTAGGCGCGCTGCATCCGCCGGTAGTGCTCGGCGCGCTTCGCCGGGTCGAGCTCCTGCCGGGCGGCGTCGAGAGCGGCGTCGACCTCGGCGTTGCGGTACCGGCCGGGGTTGTTGTACGTGCCGGTCCCGATCATCGAGGAGTGCAGGCTGCTGTAGGCCTGCGGATCCGGGTCGATCGGGTTGCCGTCGCCGAGCACCAGGCCGTCGGTGCCCAGCCGGCCCTCGACCGCGGAGGTGTCCACCCCGGCGAGCTCGACCTCGATGCCGACGGAGCGGGCGTCCGAGGCGAACGCGGTGGCCAGGTCGCGGCGCAACGAGCGGTCCGCGAAGTACAGCACGGTGAACCTGGCGCGCCGCCCGTCGCGTTCGCGGATGCCGTCGGGCCCGGCGCGCCAACCGGCCTCGTCGAGCACCTCGCGGGCCCGGTCCCGGTCGAAGGCGAAGCGGGCCCGCGGCTCGTGGTTGTCGCCCATGATCGCCGGGATCGGCGTGTGGGCGGGCGTGCCGTGCCCGCCCAGCAGGGCCTTGATCACGCCCTCGCGGTCGACGGCGAGGTTCAGCGCGGTGCGCACCGCGCGGTCCCCCGCGACCGGGTGGTCGTTGGGCAGCGAGATCGCGCGGTAGTCGGCGGTGCTGTGGTGCACCGTGCGGTAGCCGTCGCGGCCGACGCGCTCGGCGAGCACCGGCGGGAGCACGGTGCCGTCGAACTCGCCGGAGATCAGCCGCTGCGCGCGCGTGTTGTCGTCCTCGGCGAACACCACCGTGATCCTGCCGATCTCGGGGGCGCCGCCCCAGTAGTCCGGGTTGCCCTCCCAGACCATCTGGTCGCCCTGGCGCCACTCGACGAGCTTGTAGGGGCCGGTGCCCACCGGTTCGGTGTTCAGCGGCGAGTTCTCCAGCGCGGCGTGCCCGGCCAGCGCCGCGCCGGGCACGATGCCCGTGGTCATCCTGGACGGCCACGCCGCGTACGGGATCGTCAGGTGGAAGCGCACGGTGCGCGGGTTCACCGCCTCGACGTCGGCGAGCACGTCGAAGTCGGAGCTCACCGTCGAGGCGTAGGCGGGGTCGATGGCCGCGCGGTAGGTGGCCACCACGTCCTCGGCGTCGAACGGGGTGCCGTCGTGGAAGCGCACGCCCTCGCGCAGCTTGACCGTCCAGGTCCTGGCGTCCGGTGTGGACTGCGGGGGTTCGGCCGCCAGCGCGGGCACGAGCCGCGACTTCCCGTCGAAGGCCAGCAGGCCGTCGTAGAACTTCGCGGCCCCCTGCTTCGCGTAGCCCAGCAGCGGGTTGAGGCTCTCCGGCTCGAACCCGTCGGCGAGCAGCAGCGAGTCCCGCCGGGCGCCCGGCTGCGAGGGGGCCGAGCAACCGGCGGCCGAGGCGCCGGCGGCCAGCGGGAGGGCGGCGAACAGGCTTCGACGAGTCAGCACAGCTGCACGTTAGACATTATTGCAACTTTTTCTCAATTGCCTGAGATCTTGCTCGCACCGGCCCGGTGGGTGCGCAGGGGCGCCGGCACCCCGGAGGCCCGCACCCGTTTCACGATCACCACTGGCGCGCCTAGCTCGCGGCGCTCACCAGCCCGGGGGCGGCGAGCAGGACGACAGCGGCGCCGATCAGCAACGCGCCGATCGCGAAACTGACCAGTTGGCCGCGGGGGAGGACCTTCTCGAGGGTCACCAGCGCCGCGACGCCCGCCATCCAGACGAGGCTCATCATCCCGGCGGCCAGCAGCACGAGCATCAGCGCCCAGCAGCAACCGATGCAGTAAGCGCCGTGACCGGAACCCACCAGCAGCGCTCCGCCGCGGCTGCGGGTGGCCCGCTCGCCGTGCTGGACGAGCAGGGCCATCGGCGATCGGCAGTGCACCAGGCACCACTGCTTGAAGCGGGTGAACTGGAACGCGCCCGCGACCAGCAGGACCACCGCACCGGCCCGGACGGCCGTCGTGCCGCCCGCGGCAGCGACCGCGTCGAACCCGCGCAGCAGCAGGTACGCGACGAGGCCCGTCGTGCCCCACGCCAGCAGGTAGCCGGTGGTCAACGCGGCCACGGTGCCGGTGCCCGCGCGCCGGGCCCGCATCACGCGGCCGATGCCCACGGTGAACGGCGTGATGGCGGGCAGCATCATCGCCGCCATCATCACCACCCACGTCACCAGGAACAGGCCGAACCGGATCCCTTCGGCCCCGTGCGACCGCACGGGCCGAGCTCCGGTGAGGATCCCGAGCCGCATGCCGGGCGCGGCGAGGTCGCTGGTCAGCAGCCAGGCCAGCCCGGCGAGCACGAGCAGCGTTCCCACCAGGAGCAGTTCCGCGCCCGACCGCGCGCGCGGCCGCCGCGCGCCCGTCCGCGCGGTCACGGCGTATCGGGACCCGACCACTCGAACGGTATGAGCTTGCTGGAACGGCCGGAGCGGTCCCACGAGAAGCCGAACGCATCGGCGCGATCAGCGGTGGCCCTGCCCCACGTCGCCGGTCCCTGCCCCGGCCCCACTTCGGCACCGGGCAGGTTGTGCACCTGCACCCGCTCCCCCGCGGTCGCGGTCGGACCGCTCAACGCCTCGACGGCGGCCTCGGCCTTGCCCGGGATGCGCACGCTCCACCGCGCGAGGTCGTCCTCGATCACCGCCTCGATGGGCCCGCTTTCCATCCCCAGGATCTCCGGACCGAACATCGCTCCGAACTGCGCGGGCCAGCCGCCCGCCTCGCCGCCGAAGATCGCGTGCAGCCCCGCGCGCTGGTCATCGTCCGCGCGTTCGTCGAGCAACACCGCCGCGTACGCGTCCGCGTGCTCCCCGCTCCAGACGTTGCCGACGAACGAGGCGAGCATCGCGACGTTGAGATCGTCCAACCTGGTGCTGCCGTAGGCGCCTTCGCGGACGTGCCAGAGCAGGACGCCGCTGCAATCGCCGTAGGTGGGGGGTTGGGCGAAGGAACAGGGGCAGGGGATCTCGCACTTGCACGCGTCGAACCACACGCCCTTGAGCCGCCAATTCGGGGCAGTGGAGGTAGTCATGACGGGCCTCACCCTCAGTAGTAGCCGACTACCACTCGTAGTGTCCTCTTCGGACGAGGGCACCTGTCAACACGTTCCGGCCCCTCGTCCGGAGGAACTGGCGACGGAGTTCGGAGCCGGCGCGGGACGCCTCGCACCGCGCCCGGCGGACCACCGCGGGCGGACCGGGTGCCACCGAACGCTCCGCTCCGCGCCGTTCTCTACGCTCTGCAGGCGTGACAGAGCACCGCATCTACCTCCTGCGCCACGGCGAGACCGCGTGGTCCAGCAGCGGCCGGCACACCGGACGCACCGACGTCCCGCTCACCCCCGCCGGCGAGCGGGCCGCTGAGCGCGCCGGCCGCTCCCTGGCCGCGCTGCGCGGCACCGCCCCCGCGCTGGTGCTGGTGAGCCCGCGGCAGCGCGCGCAGGAGACCGCCCGGCTGGCGGGGCTCGACCCCTCCGCGGTGGAACCGCGGCTGGCGGAGTGGGACTACGGCGACTGCGAGGGCCGCACCACCCCGGAGATCCGCGAGGAGGTGCCCGGCTGGACGCTGTGGACGCACGGGGTGCCCGGCGGGGAGACGGCCGAGCAGGTCGCGCAGCGGGCCGACGCGGTGCTCTCCCGCGCCCGCACCGCCGGCTCCGACGTCGTCCTCGTCGGGCACGGCCACTTCAGCCGCTGCCTGGTCGCGCGCTGGCTGGACCGCCCGGTCCCCGACGGGGTCCGCTTCGCGCTCGACGCCGCCTGCATCACCGTGCTCGGCCACGAGCGCGGCGTTCCGCAGCTCGTGCACGCCAACGTTCCGCCCGTGGACTGAACGCGCGGACTGACCGCGGAGGGAAGCATGATTCGCCGGATCACCGAGGCCGACGCGCCCGCCGTCGTCGAGCTGGTGCACGAGCTCGCGCACTACGAGCGGGCCGCCGAGCAGTGCCACCTCACCACCGAGGCGCTGAGGAACGCGCTGTTCGCCGAGGGCGCGGCGCTGTTCGGCCACGTCGCCGAGCACGGGGGCCGGGTCGCCGGCTTCGCCCTGTGGTTCCTGAACTTCTCCACGTGGGAGGGCGTGCACGGAATCTACCTGGAGGACCTCTACGTCCGCCCGGAGCACCGCGGCCACGGGTTCGGCCGGACGCTGCTGCGGGCGCTCGCCCGCGAGTGCCTCGAGCACGGCTACGCCCGGCTGGAGTGGTCGGTGCTCGACTGGAACGAACCCGCCATCCGCTTCTACGAGGCCGCCGGGGCCGGCGCGCTCGACGAGTGGACGGGCTACCGGCTCACCGGGCGGGCCCTGCAGGCGTTCGCCGAGCAGGGCGGTCAGTCGTCGTAGCGGCCGCTGCGGCCGCGCTTGAGCTGTCCGCGGTGCTTCTTCGCCGCGATCCGCCGCTCCTGCGAACCGCGCGTGGGCTTCGTCGGGCGGCGCTTCCGGGGCGGCGGCGCCGCGGCCTCGCGGAGCACGGCGACCAGGCGGGCCCTGGCGGCTTCGCGGTTGCGCCGCTGCTCGCGGTGCTCGCTCGCGGCGATGGTCAGCACCCCGCCGGCGAGCCGGTGGGCCAACCGCGCCAGGATCCGCTGCCGCAGGTCCTCGGGAACCGACGGCGAACGCGCGAGGTCGAGCGACAGCTCCACGCGCGAGGCCGTGGTGTTGACGCCCTGCCCGCCCGGTCCGGACGAGCGGGTGAACCGCTCGGCGAGCTCACCGCGGGCGATCACCAGCCGCCGCGCGACGCGCAGGTCCGAACCGGGGGCGGTCACCGCGGTCCCACCCGCGCGGGGTGGCCCGATCGTGCGGGGTGGCGCCGCCCCGGGGCGTGCGCGCCGGGGCGGAGGTGCCGGTCGGACACGTCGAACACCTACCCCGATTCGGAGCGCTCCGCGTCCGGCGCCATCCCCGCGTTCCAGGACCAGGCGCGCCCGTCGCGGTTGAACAGGAAGTACAGCACCGCCACGGCGGGCACCGCCAGCGCGAACGCGACGGACGGGCGGTCGGAGGGCCCCATCGCGTACCAGGCCGTGCCGAGCAGCAGCAGCTGCAGCAGCAGCGCGGGCGTGCGCGCCCAGTGCTTGCCCGCGAGCAGTCCGATCCCCGCGGCGAGCACGCAGGCGGCGAGGAAGGCGTAGTAGCCGGCTTCGCCGTAGGTCTGCTGCCGGTGCAGCGTGCCGACCGCGCCGAGCTCGTCGGACGTGCCGCGGATCAGCAGGGCGACGACGAACCCCCACCCGACGAGCGCCTGCAGGGTCGTGATCGCTCCGGCGACCCGCACGCTCCGCGGAATCGAGGGGCCGGGCGCGGATGCTTCAGCGGACACGGGAACACGCCTTTCCGGACATCGCGGAGGTGGGAGGCGCAGCGGTCACCGGGCCCCGGGGGCCACTGGATCGCGGGTGCCACCGGGCCCGGTGGTCACTGAACGTGCGCACTCCTCGAGGGTAATACGCCCGAACGCCGCATGACTGCGAGCGTCCGCACGGTCCATGATGGGGGCAAGGTCACGGCGCACAGGCGGGCTTTCGGGGTGTTCCGCACCGTCGTGGCCGGGTTGTCGGGTGTCGCGCGTCGGGCGTGCTCCGGGGTGCACCGCCCGCCGCGCGCCGACACCGCCCCTCCGGCACCAGCACCGCCTGCGGGGCCCGCTTCCCCGGTAGCCGCTTCCCGGTCCCGGAGATCGACGCGCGCTGGCATAGGCTGCTGCCCGTGCGTGCCATCCTCGTGGTCAACCCGCAGGCGACCGCCACCACCGCGGCGGGGCGCGACGTGCTCGCCCACGCGCTGGCCAGCGAGCTCGAGCTGGACGTGGTGGAGACGCGCTGCGCGGGCCACGCCGCCGAGACGGCGCGGGCGGCCGCCCGCGAGGGCGTGGACGCGCTCATCGCCCACGGCGGCGACGGCACGGTCAACGAAGTGGTCAACGGCGTGCTGGCCGAGCGCGAGCCGGGCGACCCCGCGCTGCCGCTGCTCGGCGTGGTGCCCGGTGGCTCGGCGAACGTCTTCGCCCGCGCGCTCGGCATGCCCCGCGATCCGATCGAGGCGACGCACTGGCTGCTGCGCGCGCTGCGCGAGGGCCGCACCCGCTGGGTGAGCCTGGGCCGCGCCGACGAGCGCTGGTTCACCTTCAACGCCGGCATCGGCTGGGACGCCGAGGTCGTCGCCGCGGTCGAACGGCACCGCGAGCGGGGGCGCCCGGTCACGCCCTGGCTGTACGCGCGCACCGCGCTGGAGCGCTACTTCCACGTGGCCCGCCGCGCGGAGATGATCACGGTTCGTGCTGATGACACTCCGCCGGTGGACGACTTGCGCACAGTTTTCGTGGCCAACACGGACCCGTGGACCTACCTCGGCTCCCGCCCTGTGCGCATTTCCCCTGGTACGAGCTTTGACGACGGTCTCGGCGTCGTCGGCCTGCGCAGCATGCGCGCTCACGCAGTGTTGTCATGTGTCGCGACAGCACTCCGCGATAGAGGGAAACCACACGGGAGAAACTCATTTTGGCGTGCGAACGTGGCACATCTGTGCGTAACCTGTCATGTGCCGTCGCGGCTTCAGGTCGACGGCGACAGCGCGGGTGAGCGGTCCGAGGTGGTCTTCCGCTCAGCACCGGCCGCACTCCGCGTCGCCGTATAACCTTCCCGCAACGGATGCGCTTCGACGTGCGCACGGGGCTCCCACGTGTGCACCATCGTCGAACAAACCCCTGGTCAAGCACCGTCGATCATCCGAGTGAGCTCGCTCACCGGGCAAGATCGACCCCTTGACATCGCGGCAGTTCGTGAAAGCATTCACAAGCGCACGGACTCCGTGAAAGCATTCACAAACACCCCGAACGACGACCGGCGCGCGCAAGCGCGCCTAGCGAGGAGCAAGGACGATGGACTGGCGCGACCGCGCGGTTTGCCGTGACGAGGACCCCGAACTGTTCTTCCCCGTGGGGAACAGCGGGCCCGCGTTGCTGCAGATCAACGAGGCGAAGGCCGTGTGCCGCCGTTGCCCCGTCGTCTCCGAGTGCCTTGCCTGGGCCTTGGAGACCGGCCAGGACGCGGGCGTCTGGGGCGGCATGAGCGAGGACGAGCGGCGCGCGCTCAAGCGCCGCAACTCGCGCACCACCCGCACCCGGAGCAACGCCTGAGCCGTCCCTTCACCCCACGTGGGGCCGGACGCGACGTCCACACCCGACCCCACGTCGTCTGAAGGGAACTCAGCACCGAACCCCCGTAACCGATCACACCCCCGGCCGATCAGCGTCGACGCCGCGGCTGCCGCGGCGGATCGGCCTCCGGTGCGCACCCCGTTCCGAGCGCACCAGCCATCGACGCACCACCGACCGCGATGCGACCGCCATCGCAGGGCTTCGCCGGACGGCCCGGGCGCCCGGCCCCGCACCCGCGGAGCCGAGATCTCGCCCGCGGATGCGCTGCATCGGAGGATTCCTCGACGAGGGTCCGTCGAGGAGCAACCGAGCAGCGCATCCACCGGCGGAGCCCGCACCCGGCGCCGGGTTCCCGCGCGGAGCGGCGCTCACCGGCGGTACTCCTCACCGGCGGTACTTGAGCGGCACCCGGAGCACCGCTTCGGTGCCGCTCTGCTGCTGCCGAGTGCGCAGGCTCAGCGAACCGCGCAGTTCGGACTCCACGAGCGTCCGCACGATCTGCAGGCCGAGGTGCTCGGCGCGCTCCAGGGAGAAGCCCTTCGGCAGCCCGCGGCCGTCATCGGAGATGACGACGTCGAGCCAACGCGCCGAGCGCTCCGCCCGCACGACGACCTCGCCGCCCTGACCGTCCGCGAACGCGTGCTCCAGCGCGTTCTGCACGAGCTCGGTCAACACCATCACCAGCGGCGTGGCCAACTCCGCCGCGACCACCCCGAACCGGCCTTCCCGAGCGACCTGCACACCGGTGTCCGCGGTGGCCACATCGCTCATCACCGGGATGACCCGGTCGACCACGTCGTCGAGGTCCACCCGCTCGTCCACCGACATGGACAGCGTCTCGTGCACCAGCGCGATCGACGTCACCCGCCGCACCGACTCGTCCAGCGCCGAACGCGCACCCGCGTTGCCCGTGCGCCGCCCCTGCAACCGCAGCAGCGCGGCCACGGTCTGCAGGTTGTTCTTCACCCGGTGGTGGATCTCCCGGATCGTCGCGTCCTTCGACATCAGCGCCCGGTCGCGCCGCTTGACCTCGGTGACGTCCCGCACCAGCACCAGCGCCCCGGCGCTCTGCCCCCGCGGGTACAGCGGCAGCGCGCGGAACAGGACCGTGGCGCCGCGGGCCTCCGCCTCGATCCGCATGCTCGGCTCGCCGGTGACCGCGCGGCGCATCCGCTGGACGACCTCGTCCGCGTCGAACGGGTCCGACAGCAGCGACCGGGTCAGCGGCGCCAGCTGCGCCCCCACGAGATCGGCCGCGTGCCCCATGCGGTGGTAGGCCGACAGCGCGTTCGGGCTGACGAACACCACGGTGCCCGCGCTGTCCAGCCGCACCAGGCCGTCCCCCACGCGCGGGCTGGTGTGCACGTCCGGAGCCGGCTCCGGGGTGGGGAACGTCCCGTCGGCCACCATCTGGCACAGGTCCGCGGCGCTGCCCAGGTAGGAGATCTCCAGCGGGCTCGGCACGCGCGGCACCGCCAGGTTCGTGTCCCGGCCGAGCACCGCGATGACGTCGTCGCCGAGGCGCACCGGGATCGTCTCGCGCCGCACCGGCACCCCCAGGTGCCACCGCGGGTCCTCCTCGCGGCAGATGCGCCCCTCGAACGCCGCGCGGCGCAGCTGCGGGTGCTCCTCCTCGGTGACCTCGCTGCTGACCACGTCCTCCGGGTGGGCCGTGGGCGCGGTGGTCGGCCGGGCCTGCGCGACGCAGATGAACCGGTTCGTCGGATCCTCCTCCGGCCCGACCGGCACCCACAGCAGGAAGTCCGCGAACGACAGGTCGGACAGCAGCTGCCACTCGGCGACGACCAGCTGCAGGTGGTCCGCCGCCGCACCGGACAGCCGGGTGTGCTCCGCCAGCAGATCACTCAGCGTGGACACCGGGCGACCTCGCTCCTCGGGGGCGTTCGCTCGGGCACGGCTCACTCCACGACCGCGATCAGATCGCCCTCGCGCACCACGTCACCGCTGTGCACGGCGACTTCGCGCACCGTTCCGGCGGACTCGGACAGCACCGGGATCTCCATCTTCATCGACTCCAGCATGACCACCGAGTCGCCGCTGTCCACCGCGTCACCCGTCACCACGGACACCGACATGACGTTGGCGACCAGTTCAGCGCGGATCTCCTCGGCCATCGCTTCCCTCCTCGCACCCGCCGCGTCCTCCGAGCCGACGAGCCGACGGGCCTCCGACAACGGACACGACAAGGAAACCACGAACGCCACCACCCCACGGCACCAGGTGGTGGCCATGGCAGACTGGGGGGCGGAAAAGCCCAGCTTGGCCGGGTGTTCATCGGCGAGACGCCGCTCGCGCGACGCCCAGGGTCGGCTGGTGACGCAAGCCAACCTGAGGGAGAGGCCATGGGTAAGCGG
Organism: Salinifilum aidingensis; assembly: GCF_054782015.1. NCBI lineage: Bacteria > Bacillati > Actinomycetota > Actinomycetes > Pseudonocardiales > Pseudonocardiaceae > Salinifilum > Salinifilum aidingensis. The sequence goes on from NZ_BAAGTH010000005.1 coordinate 265,397, forward strand.
GCCCGCAAGAAGAAGGACCGCCGCAAGAACAACGCCAACCACGGCAAGCGTCCCAACGCCGGGCGCGGCTGAGCGGTGCGCGACGTCAGAAAACCCCGGATGCGGACTCCGCTGGAGTCACCATCCGGGGTTTTTCACGTCGGCGGGGTTTCGCACGTCGGCAGGGCTGCACCGCATCGGCGCGGCCTGCTCGAGAGCCGCGGGAGCCGCTGGTCGCGCTTCGTCGGAGCGCAGCCGGTCATCGGCTCAGAGCGGCCGCCGGCACTCCCGCGCCGGCGCGCCAGCGCCGAAGGGGCCGCAGCGCAGCCGGGCCCACCGCGGGTTCCCGCGTGCGGCTCCCCCGAGGACGGCGAGAAGTGCTGTCCCCGTCAGTCGCCCGAGGCCTCCCAGGAGCGCGCGGAGGACTGCTCCCACGTCCGCACCTCCACCGAGGTTCCGCTGGGCCCCTCCTCCACGGTGACCTGCGCCTGCCGCAGCACCGCGTCGCGGATCGAGGACCGCAGCCGTTCCCGCAGCTCGGTCGGCGCGTGGTCGCCCTGGCACTTGCGGTGCAGCAGCGCCTTGATGTGCTCCTCGATGCCGTAGTGCTCCAGGCAGGAACCGCAGTCGTCCAGGTGGCGCTGCACCGCGGCCCGGCGCTGCTCGTCGCACTCGTCGTCGAGGAAGAGCCAGACTTCGGAGAGCACGTCCTCGCAAGAGGCCTCGTGGGACTCGTGCCCGTTCATGACGTGCTCACCTCCTGTTGCTGCCGGGCCCGCATGAGACCGCGGTCACGGGCCACGTCGGCGAGCATGTCGCGGAGCTGGCGGCGCCCGCGGTGCAGCCGCGACATCACCGTGCCGATCGGAGTGTCCATGATCTCGGCGATCTCCTTGTAGGCGAAGCCTTCCACGTCCGCCAGGTACACGACCATGCGGAACTCCTCGGCGAGCTGCTGCAGCGCGTTCTTCACGTCGCTGTCCGGTAGCCGGTCGAGGGCCTCCACCTCCGCGGACCGCAAGCCCGTCGACGAGTGGTTCTCCGCCTGGGCCAGCTGCCAGTCGGCGATCTCGTCGGTCGGCTGCTGCTGCGGTTGGCGCTGCCGCTTGCGGTAGCCGTTGATGTAGGTGTTGGTGAGGATCCGGTACAACCACGCCTTGAGGTTCGTCCCCCGGGTGAACGTCCGGAAGGCGGAGTACGCCTTGAGGTACGTCTCCTGCACGAGGTCCTCGGCGTCCTGCGCGTTGCGCGTCATCCGCAGAGCGGCGCCGTACAGCTGGTCCAGCAGCGGCATCGCGTCGCGCTCGAACCGCGCGGCGCGTTCCTGATCGCTCTCCTCCTCCGCGGCGGACTCCTGCCCGGAAACCGCCGACCGGGCGTCCTCGGCCCGCGCGGCCGTTCCCGTGGCGTCCCGGGATTCGGTCTCGTTGCCTGAGGTGCTGGGCACCGGGCTCCTTTCCCGTCGCTGCGACGAGCTCGGGGTCGACGATGATCCCATGCACGCGGGCGCATGGTCCGTCTCCCAGGATACCGGGGATCCGGGAGTGCGCACGGAAGACGAGTCGTCGCCCCCGCTGATCCGGTCGGGGCGGTCCAGCACGCAAGTCGAATCGCGTCTCACACCGCGTTCAACGGCCCACCGCGGTTCGCTATTCCGCTCCCGCGCCGGTGTCCTGCGCCACGCCCGAACCGGTGACGCGAAGCTCCGCGCAGCGCACAGCACCGTTCGCACCCCACCGCGCTCTTCCGGATCCGCCGCGATCACCCGGCCTACACTGCCGGGCATGGCAGGCAAGGGCACCCCGGCCACGAAGCTGCTCTCCCAGCGCGGCACCACTCACCGGCTGCACGAGTACGAGCACGACCCGCGCGCCGACTCCTTCGGCCGCGAAGCCGCCGAACGCCTCGGCGTCGCACCCGAGCGGCTGCTCAAAACGCTCATCGCCGACGTGGACGGCACGCTGACCGCCGCGGTGGTGCCGACCGCCGAGCAGCTCGACCTCAAAGCGCTCGCCGCGGCTGCCGGCGGCAAGAAGGCGCGGATGGCCGACGCGGAGGCCGCCGAGCGCGCCACCGGCTACGTGGCCGGCGGCATCTCCCCGCTCGGGCAGCGGAAGCGGCTGCCCGCCGTGGTGCACGCCGGGGCGCTCGAGCACGCGACGGTCCTCTGCAGCGGCGGCCGGCGCGGCCTGCAGATCGAACTCGCCCCGCAGGACCTCGTCGCCCTGCTCGACGCCCGCGTCGCCGACATCACCGGAGCGGGCTAGTCAGTCGATCAACCGGAGGATCCGGGTCAGCCACTCGTCGACCGCGCGCGAGACGGCGGCCACGTCGGCGCGCAGCGCGTGGTCCCCGGGCACGAGCACCACCTCGCGCTCGTGCGTGGGCGGCGGCTGGCCGAACGCGTCGCGCTCGCCCTGCACCACCAGCACCGGCAGGTCCACCTCCGCCAGCTCGGACAGGCGCGACTTCTCCGGCTTGCCCGGCGGGTGCAGCGGGAACGCCAGGCACAGCACCGCCGAGGCCCCGCCCTCCTCGGCGGTGCGGCAGGCCACCCGCGCCCCCGCGGAACGCCCGCCGAAGATCCACGGCAGGTCGCTGAACCGCCGCTTGTCCAGCTCCTCGGCCACCGCCAGCCACGCCGCGTCGAGCTGCCGCGCGGGGGCGGGGGCGCGCCGGCCGGCCACGCGGTAGGGCTGCTCCACCAGCGCCACGTGCACCCCGGCGTCGGTGGCCGTGCGCGTCACCGCCACGAGGTCGGCCGCGTCGACGCCGCCGCCCGCGCCGTGCCCGAGCAGCAGCAGGGCGCGGCCCTCCGAGGCGCAGTGCAGCGTGGCGCGCGCCGGTCCGTGCGGGGTGGTCAGGTCGAGCGTCGTCATGACTCGAACAGCGCGGTCTGCACAGCGGGGTCCGGTTCGGCGGCGGCCGGGTCGAGCAGCCCGGCGTGGTTGTTGCGCATGTTGTTCACCTCGACGGGCGCGGGCTGGACCGTGATGTCCGCCAGCATCTCCGGAACCGGAGCGAGCAGCTCGTCGATCACCGCGCGCTCCGGATCCAACCACTCCGCCCACCGCTGGCGCGGCAGCACCAGGGGCATCCGCGGGTGGATCCCGGCGAACTCCCCCGCGGCGGCGGTGGTGACCACAGCGCAGGTGACCAGGGGATCGCTGCGGTCGGCGACCCGGCGGGCCGTGAACACCGCGGCCATCGCCAGGCTCGCGTCACCGTCCCGCCGCGTGCACAGGAACGGCTGCCGCCGACCGGGCTGCCACTCGTACCAGCCGGTGGCCGGCATGAGGCAGCGCCGCCGCGCCGCCGCCTCGGCGAACGCGGGCTTGCGCGTCAACGTCTCGGCGCGCGCGTTGATCAGCGGTTTGGCGTCCTCGGCGGCCCACTCCGGCAGCAGCCCCCACCGCACCGGCCGCAGACTGCGCTCGGCACCGCGCTGCACCACGATCGGCACCGTCCTGGCAGGTGTCACGTTGCAGTCCGGGCCGAGGTGCGCACCGATCTTGTCCGCGGCCGCGAACTCCGCGGCCAGCGCGGCGGGATCGCGGTGCACGGCGTAGCGACCGCACATCACCGCTCCCTTCGCTTCACCCGGCGTCCGCCGCCCGGACGCGCTCGACGAGTTCGGGGCCATTGTTGCGCACGTTGTTCACCCGGGTGGAGACCGGCCGCAGGACCAGCTCGTCCACGAAGTCCTCCGCCGGAGGCCCCAGCAGGTCGGACACGTCCCGCACCTCAGGGTCGAGCCACTCGCCCCACACCCCGGCCGGCAGCAGGAGCGGCATCCGCTCGTGGATCGACCGCAGCCGCCCCACCGAGCGGGTGGTCAGCACCGAGCACGTCACCAGCGGCGGCGCCTCCTCCGCGGCGGACGGGTCGCGCCACACCGACCAGATTCCGGCCAGGGCCAGCGAGGAACCGTCGCCGGTGGTCATGAAGTACGGCTGCTTGCCCGCGCCGGTGGGCTGCCACTCGTACCAGCCGTCGGCGGGCACCAGGCAGCGGTTGCGGCGGATCGGCGCCCGGAACGCCGGCTTGTCGGTCACCGTCTCCGCCTTCGCGTTGATCATCCGGTTGCCGATCGCCGGATCCTTCGCCCAGTGCGGCACGAGCCCCCAGCGCAGCACGCGGACCTCGCGCTCACCGCTCCCGCCGCCGTCCTGCCGCGGGGGGCGCTCGGCCACGCCGAGCACCTCCTTGGTCGGTGCCACGTTGAAGTCCGCGCCGGGGGCCGCACCGCCGGTGGCGTCCACGGCGGCGAACTCCCGGGCCAACGCGGCCGGGCCCTTCGTCGATGCGTACCTGCCGCACATCGCCCCACCTCCTCGGCGGCGCCCGCCCCGCGCGAACGAGCGCCCTCCCCCAGGCAACAGCACGCGCGGCGCGCGCGCACCCCCACCGCTGCACCTCAGCGCACGAGTACGGAATCATTGCGGGCATGACGCAGCCATGGCCCGCTCCCGTCGCCACCGGCCCGGTGGAGGCCACCGTGCCCGTGCCCGGTTCGAAATCGATCACCAACCGGGCGCTGGTGCTCGCCGCCCTGGGCACCGGACCGTCCACCATCCGCGGACCGCTGCGCAGCCGGGACACCGAACTCATGGCCTCGGCGGTGCGCGCGCTGGGCGCGGCGGTGCGGGACGGCGACGAGGACTCCTGGGTCGTCGAGCCCGACACGCCGCACGGTCCCGCCGACGTGGACTGCGGCCTGGCCGGCACCGTGATGCGCTTCGTGCCCCCGATGGCCGCCCTGGCCAAGGGCGAGATCCGCTTCGACGGCGACCCCCGGGCGCGCGAGCGGCCCCTCGGCCCCATGGTGTCCGCGCTGCGCGCGCTCGGCGCGAACGTGGACGGCGACGCGCTGCCGTTCACCGTGCACGGCACCGGCGGTCTCGCGGGCGGCGCGGTGACCATCGACGCGTCCGCGTCCTCGCAGTTCGTCTCCGGTCTGCTGCTGTCGGCCGCGCGGTTCGGCGAGGGGCTGACCGTCACGCACGCGGGCCCGCCCGTGCCGTCGCTGCCGCACATCGACATGACCGTGGCCATGCTCGCCGAGCGCGGCGTGCACGTGGACACCTCCACCGCGGACGTCTGGCACGTCGCACCGGCGGAGATCGCCGCCGCCGACGTCGCGGTCGAACCGGACCTGTCCAACGCCACCCCGTTCCTGGCCGCCGCGGCCGCCACCGGCGGGAGCGTCACCGTGCCCGGGTGGCCGCAGCGGACCACGCAGGCCGGCGACGCGATCCGCGGCCTGCTCGAGTCGATGGGCTGCCGGGTGCGGCTCGACGAGGCGGGGCTGACGGTGACGGGGCCGCAACAGCTGCAGCCGGCCGACGCGGACCTGCACGACGTCGGCGAGCTCACCCCCACCGTGGCCGCCCTGGCCGCGCTCGCCGACGGACGCTCCCAGCTGCGCGGCATCGCCCACCTCCGCGGGCACGAGACCGACCGGCTCGGCGCCCTCGCGCGCGAGCTGGGCGCGGTCGGCTGCACCGCCGAGCAGACCGAGGACGGACTGGTCATCGACGGCCCGCCGCGCAGCCCCCGCGCGGCCACCTGGCACACCTACGACGACCACCGCATGGCCACCGCCGGGGCGATCCTCGGCCTGCGGCTGCCCGAGGTGGCCATCGACGACATCTCCACCACCCGCAAGACGATGCCGAACTTCCCGGCGCTGTGGTCCGGCATGCTCACCGACGCGCGGGGGAGCGCCTGATGAGCCGCGGTTGGCGCGACCTCGACGAATCCGACGTGCGGGTCAGGCCGAACCGGCGGGGCAGCCGCCCCCGCAGCAAGCAGCGGCCGCGGCACGCCGACGCGGAGAGCGCGATGGTCGTGGCCGTCGACCGCGGGCGCTGGACCTGCGCGCTGCACGGCGACCCGGACCGCACCGTGGTGGCCATGCGCGCGCGGGAGCTCAAACGCACACCCGTCGTCGTCGGGGACCGGGTCAACCTCGTCGGCGACACCTCGGGCGATCCCGGCACGCTCGCCCGGATCGTGCGGGTCGAGGAGCGCAGCAGCGTGCTGCGCCGCACCGCCGACGACACCGACCCGTACGAGCGGGTCGTGGTGGCCAACGCCGAGCAGCTGCTCATCGTCAGCTCGCTGGCCGACCCCCCGCCGCGCGCCGGGTTCGTCGACCGCGCGCTCGTCGCCGCCTACGCCGGGGGGCTCTCCCCGGTGCTGTGCCTGACCAAGGCCGACCTGGCCGACCCCGGCTCGTTCCTCGACGACTACACCGCGCTGGACCTGCGGATCATCGTCACCCGGCTGGACGAGGAGCCGGAGGAGCTGCGCTCCTGCCTGTCCGGAAGCGTCTCCGCCCTCATCGGCCACTCCGGCGTCGGCAAGTCCACCCTGGTCAACCGGGTGGTCCCGGACGCGCAGCGCGCCACGGCCGAGGTCAGCGAAGTCGGCAAGGGCCGGCACACGTCGACCTCGATGGTGGCGCTGCCGCTGCCCGGCAGCGGATGGGTCGTCGACACGCCCGGCATCCGCTCGTTCGGCCTGGCCCACGTCACCGCCGAGGACGTCATCGACGTGTTCGAGGGCTTCGCCGCTGCCGCCGAGGAGTGCTCGCCGCACTGCGACCACATCGACGACCCGGACTGCCACCTCGACGCGTTCGCCGCCGAGGAGGAGCGCGGCGACCAGCTGGCCTCCCTGCGCCGCCTGCTGCGCTCCCGCGCGGGCCAGGAGACCTGACCGGCCTCGCCACCCCTCCGCGGTGGCCGGCGCCTCCCCAACGGGCCGGGCGAGCGGAGGGCTCCGCCGGGCGCGTCCGACCCGGGTGAAATTCGCCGAAACGACACGCACCTCCCCGTCCGGTGACTACGCTCCCCCGCGTAGCCATTCCACCGAAGGAAGGACGGATCGTGCGTCGTACGACGATGACCCTCTCCGCGGTCACCCTGACCGCTGCCGTGCTGAGCGCCTGCGGCTCCCCCGCCGGTGACTCCTCGTCCGGCGACTCCGGCGGGCAGAACTCCAGCGGTGGCGCGTTCGACAGCGTCACGTCCCTCGTCGACGCGTCGACGCAGAGCATGAACGGCAAGGACACCGCGCGCATGGCGATCGACATCGCCGGCGGCCCGCAGGGCGGGCAGCACCTCGACTGCCAGGTCGACCTGGGCAAGCAGGACGTCGCCTGCGGCGGCGACCAGGAATTGGTCAGCACCGGCGACGCCGTCTACGTGAAGGTCCCGCAGATGGCCGAGCTCGGCGGCGAGTCCGGCAAGCCCTGGATGAAGACCGACATCTCCGGCATGCCCCAGCAGCAGGGATCCGACGTGTCCAAGTTCCAGGACCTGCAGAGCATGCTGCCGCCCGGCACCGAGATCGCGAACACGAGCGAGGAGCAGGTCGACGGGCAGCAGGCCACCAAGTACGAGACGGTGACCGACGTGCGCAAGGCCGTGCAGGAAGCTCCCGAGCAGCAGAAGAAGATCCTGCAGCCGGTTGCCGACGCCGGTGTCGACCAGCTGCGGCAGACCGTGTGGGTCGGCGAGGACGACCTGCCGATCCGGGTGAAGAGCGTCGTGCCGCCCATGCAGATCATGGGCCAGCAGGTCCCCGAGACCACCACGACCGTGAACTACAGCGAGTGGGGCGAGCCGGTGGACATCACCGTCCCGCCGGCCGACCAGGTCCAGGAGATGCCCGGCATGGGCGGCAACACGCCGCAGATGCCGAACTGACCCGGCACCCGGCCGGCGCAGCAGCGGATCCGCGCGGAACCCCGGCCGGGGTTCCGCGCGGACGGTTCACATGAGCTCGAGCAGGAACGGGACCTCCTGGGGCGCGTACCAGGCGAGCTCGTGGTCCTCGGCCTCGCCGAGCTGGAACTCCGCGTCCACATCGCCGAGATCGGCCGCGTCCACGACGGACGCGGCCGCCCGCACCGCCTCCTCGGCCTCGCCGGTGTCCACGTGCACCGCGGCCACCTGCGTCCACTCGAGAGCCGAGGAGACCTTCACCACCGCGTGGTCCAGGTCGGGCCGCGGTGTCACGTCGTCCACGTCGGCCGAGAGCACCACGCGCCGCGGGTGCTCGTGGTCCTCCTCGGAGCTGTCCGACTCGTTGGTGGCCAGCAGGCGCAGCGACGCGCGCGCGGCCTCGCGCAGCGCGGCGTACTCCAACTCCTCGGTGTCCCCGCTGGCGTAGGCCTCGCGCAGCGCGGCGGTCAGCGCGAACGCGTTGCCGCCCAGCGGGAACAGCTGGCGCTCGTCGACGAGGCGCCGCAACAGGGACAGCGTCGCCGGCACGTACACCCTCATCCGGCGACCGTCCCGCGCATCTCGTCCACGGCCTCAGTGAGCATCGTCGCCACCACCTCCACATCGGACATCGCGTTGCGGTCCGCGTTGAGCCCGAAGAACACGTCGCCGCGATAGGACGTCACGCCGATCGACAGCGACTGGTTCTTGGCCAGCGGTACCACTGGGAACATCTCCCGCATCGTCGCGCCCGCCACCGACCGCGCGGCCTGCGGCCCCGGCACGTTGGTGACGAGCACGTTGAACAGGCGATCCGAGAACCCGTTGGCCACCCTAGCGCCCAGCGCGTGCAGCGTGGGCGGGGCGAACCCGGACAGGGTCACCAGCGCGTCCGCCGCCACCGACTGGCCCGAGTCCACGTGCCTGCGCAGCACGTGGCTGATCTGGTGCAGCCGCACCGCCGGGTTCGGCTCCCCCACGGGCAGGTCCACCAGGTACGGAGCGACGGAATCCGGCCCGCTCTCCGCGCCGAACCGGACGGACATCGGCACCATCGCCCGCAGGCTCGCGCCCGAGCCGACGAGCTCGCCGCGGGAGAGCAACCAGTTCCGCAGGGCGCTGGTCACCACGGCCAGCACCACGTCGTTGACGGTCGTGCCGTGCTCGGTGCGGACGGCGCGCAGCTCGTCGAGCCCCGCACGCGCCACGGCGAAGCGGCGCTGCGGCGAAGTCGGCGCGTTCAACGGCCGGTTCGGCGCGGGCACCGCGGCGGACCACGCCGCCGAGCCGATCCCGCCGAGGACGCGGCGGAACTTGCCCGCCGTCGCGTTCAGATCGGCCGCCGTGGCGCGCAGGTTCTCCACGACCGCACCCGGGCGCTGCACCGCCTCCACCCCGGCGTCCGCGAGCAGGCCGACCGGCCCGGGAGCCGGCCGGGGCGCCCACATCTCCGAGCCGCCCTGCGCCGTGTCGTCGAGCAGCACCTGAGTCGGGTCGATCGCGCCGACACCGTCGACCAGCGCCTGGTGCGCCTTGGTGACCACGGCGACCCGGTCACCGGCCAACCCCTCCACCACGTACATCTCCCACAGGGGACGCGTGTGGTCGAGCTGCCGCGACATGAGCCGGGCGACGAGGTCGTGCAACTGCTCCTCGTCACCCGGACGCGGCAACGCCGAACGCCGCACGTGGTAGGTGAGGTCGAAGTCCTCGTCGTCGATCCACACCGGCCGCGCCAACCGGCCGGGCACGTGCCGGACCCGCTGCCGGTAGCGCGGCACCGCGTTGAGCCGCCGGTCGATCAGCTCCAGCACGGTGTCGTAGTCCAGCCCCGGCGCTTCGAACACCGTCACACCACCCAGGTGCATCGGCGTGGTGCGCTCCTCCAGGTAGAGGAACGACGCGTCGAGAGCGGTCAACCGTTCGGACATGCCCGTGATCCTGGCACACCGCCGGGCGCGCCCGGACCCGCTGCGGGGGCTCGCCGGGGGTCCGGGCGAACCGGGCGGCACCGGGTTGCACACTGGTCGAGTGAGCACGACACCGGCACCCAAGGACCGCTTCGTCACCGTCTACGGCCGCAAACCCGTCCTCGAAGCGCTCGGCGACCTGGACGTGCGCGTGGACAAGGTCGTCCTCGCCGAAGGGATGCAGGGTCGCGTGGTCGAGGAGATCAAGGAGGCCGCCGCGGACCGCGCCGTCAAGGTGCAGCGCGCGAGCGCGCAGCGGGTGAAGGTGCTCGCGGGCAACGGCAGGCACGACCAGGGAGTCGTCGCGGACGTCGTGGCGCGCGGCATGCGGCGCCTCACCGACGTCCTCGAGGACCCGGCCCGCGCCCCGCGCAGCGTCTTCCTGCTCGACGGGCTGACGACGCCGGCGAACGTGGGGATGGTCCTGCGGACCGCGACCGCAGCGGGCATCGACGGGATCGTCGTGCCGCACCGCGGCACCGCGCGCATCGACCCCCTCGTGGTGAAGGCCTCGGCGGGGGTGGCCTTCCACGCCCCCGTGCTGCGCACGGAAACAGCTGGGGAGGCGGCGGAGCTGCTCAGCGAGGCCGGCTACCCGCTGTACGCGCTGGCCGCTGACGGCGAGGAGGACATCTTCGAGGCCGAGTTCGGCAACCGCGCCGCGTTCATCCTCGGCAGCGAGACCGCAGGGCTCTCGGAGGACGTGCGCGCGTACGTGGCCGGCACGCTCCGGATTCCGATGCGCGAGGCGGTGGAATCGCTCAACGTCGCCAGCGCGGCGTCCGTGCTCGCCTTCGAAATGCTCCGCCGCACCCGGTGACGCACTGGCCTGGTGGTGGCACTTCCCGAGCGCGGCCCGCGGTCGTGACCGTCACGCGCGCCGACGCCGGCAGGATCGGCGCCTGACCCGGTCCCGACCCGGCGAGACCCGCCGTCGGTCGGTGTGCACCGTTGGCCGGTGCCGCAGCAGGTGCTGCGGCACCGGCCCCGGCCCGCCGCAGCCGGCCACTCGCCGAACCGTTCGGGACTGCCGAACGCTGCCGCGGTGACCCACCGCCGGGCCAGTGCGAGCTCAGCAGTCCGGAATACCGCGCTGCCCTGGCAGGGGCAGCCAGGGCGGAGGAGGCACGAACACCACCATGCGATGCTCGCCAGCTCCGGAACTGGACCACCGTGCGGCTGCGCCCCGCACGCGCCGCCCGCCAGCCGAAACACGGCGACCACCCGACCACTCGGGCCGGCACACGCGGGAAGGGTCCCGCCAGGCACGCGGGGAGATGGCCGAGCCCGCCCCCGCACCGCCGGCACCCCCCACACACACAAAAGGGGTGCGGACGCGACCCCCACCCCAGGAGGCACACCCACACCCCACACGGCCGGCACAGACCCCCACACACACAAAAAAAAGGGGTGGGGCCGGAACCCTCACCCCGCACGGGAGAACCCCCTGGTTCCCCCGGGCGGACGGGCTCAACAACCCCACCCCTCTTTTCGTGTTGTGTCGGCGGCGCCTTACTCTCCCACACCCCACCGAGTGCAGTACCATCAGCGCAGGGAGACTTCGCTACCGGGTTCGGAATGGGACCGGGCCTACCCCTCCCGCCATAGCCACCGACAACCCCACACCCCACCACCCGTGGTGGTGGGGACGATGCTTGAGAAGCCGATCAGCAGGTGTGAACACCCCACGCATCACCCCACCCAACAGCCCACACAACGGGGAGTTGGTAAGTCACTCGGCTGATTAGTACTCGTCCACTCACAAACACATTACTGCGCTTCCATGCCAAGCCTATCCACCCAGTCATCTCCTGGGAGCCTTAACCCACATGGGGAGGGAGACCTC